>CAZSSV010000081.1:0-9677 GCA_964609425.1 uncultured Isosphaeraceae bacterium
ATGGAGGCGCGACCCGTCGCAACGTGGGCATACAGGCACCCGGCAACCATCGTGTAGAAGTCCTCCTCATGGTCTAGACTGCCAGAGTCGCTCCCCCCGAAGATGACCCATGCGTGGTTGATGGGCGACTTGCCCTTCTGATTGCCGGCCGTCTCGACGCGAATCAGGCTACTGTTTTCGTCAGCTGGAGCACTCAGCCAGGGCAGGACATGCTGAATCGGTCCGTGTGCCGTTCCCCTTGGCTCATCGTTCCGAATCCACATGATCAATTCGGACAGTCCACTGAGCGAGTTGGCCTGAAGTCGCGACGCATTGTCCGGCGACGCGCCCCTTGCAGTCGGGAAGCACCCCTGATCGAAGAAGTACCCCTGCGGAAACACGCTGGAACACTTTTGCCTGAGCTGCTCGCGAATCAAGAAGCCCAGAAGCGACCAACATCCGCGGCCGGTGCCACCGGCGAGGCTCGACACCATGGTCACATTGATGTCAAACTCTTTTCCACCGTGTTCGAGCCGGTTGTCCATATCAGCCAGCAGCCTGCCAATAGCCGACTGCAGTTGGTGACCACTGTGCCACGCAAGGTAGGTCGCAACTGCCGGGCACTGCCCCGCCCCGTCTGCGGGCGATGTGGGAAGAAACGACGCGGAGAAGGGGTTGCCCGACTCGTCCACCCACCAACACCGGGCAAATGCCTCTTGGTCCCTGGGTCCGAGTTGTGCGTGGTTGTCGACAATCAACTGCGAAATGCTCGAAACGCCGTCGCTGAGTTGGACAACCTCTACAGCAGGCTTCAGGTGGCGGCTTCCGAAGGATGCCTCGATGGATTCCTTGGCGCGTTCAAGATCCCCTTTGTCTGTGTCACACAGAAGGAAGTAGGCATTTCGATACGCGTGCTTGGCCCACCCACGATGCTGACTCGCCAACTTGGCAAAGTGCGCCAGCGTCTTGCCTCCTGAACCACCAAACCCGACAAAGAGATGAGCCTTTGATGACATCGATCACATCCTCCAGCAACTACTGCATCCACAATTGAAAGAGCCACGCTGCGACGCCCACCGCGACCAATACCGCAACGAGCATCACAAGTCGATCCATAGACACAAACACGCCCCTCCGCTCCAGCGAGAAGTACACCGCGCTGCACCCGAAGCCCTGATCATCTCTGGATGTCAGCGCCCATATGCGGTCCCTGTCTCCCGGGCTCCCTGCGACACACTGATACCTGAAATCCGCCCCCCGCTTCAATCGAGGCTGCAGGTCCACCGTGCCACCAGCCCCAAAGACAATCTCAAAGCCGGACGTTGAAGCGAACCACTCCCCTGGCCTCGCGTCCTGCCCCCTCGGCCAACGGGCGGAATTGATGACCTCAAGCGGCACATGCGCCATCTTCTCTCCGGCATCCCACCACCCGCTTCCGGGCCTGCCTTTGCGGGCGCTGATCTCGATCCGCCGGCACCGCCGTCCACGGCTGACGGAGTCACGATCGACACTGGCCAGCAGACGCCAGTGCCTTGGCCCATTGCCCCAACACCGCCTGACGATCAGCACGACCATGAAGAGCAACCCAACGCAACTCACCACAAACTGCCAGAGTTTCCGCGGCGGCCTGGTCATCAGCGTTTCAATCGATCGATCAACCCGGTCACCGTATGGGGGGTGCAGACGGACCCGTGTCTTGGTCTCGCCGGCGCCATCCGGATGGGCCGGCACATGAATGGTCGCGGATCTGCTGCCAGATCCTCGCGTGATCTCTGGAAGATCGTCCCAGGCCGCACCGCCATCAGACGAATTGGTCTCCGCCATCGTGGACCACTCCGCCCGCTCGACAGCCCCTGCAATCGTGATCGTGACCGGAAGTGACTGTCCACCCCGCATGACGGTTCCTTCAGGGAATGTCGCTGTCACTTGCGGCGGATCATGCCGGACCGTCAAGGTGAGCGGGGTCGCCTGTATCGTCTGGCCACCGAGCGCGGGCGTCACAGCGGCCGCGACTGTGTACTCCCCTGGTTCGCAGTCGACTTCGTGCTCGAAAACCGAACGTCCACGCTGTTCCGCCACCACACGACCATCCTTCGCTCGCACCATCCAGTGGATGGCTGAGCCGTCGTCTGCAATGTGCAATCTCGGCTCCACAGCGAACGACTCGCGAGCAAGCCACGGAACATCGGGTCGCGACGAATTCGATACGACGTGCCAATCCGGCATCTCGAAAACCGGTGTTCGCTCAAATGACACGGCGTCCTTCGCAGATGGTCCCTGGCCGCAGATATGGGGCGTTGCCACGATGCGTACCGGCCGATCAAGTTGAACACTCGTGCCAGCAGAGAATCGAATCTCAAGCGAGGCCTGCAGCGACCCATCCGCAACAGTCATCGGAGCCGTCTCTCCACCCGACGGAGAGATCTGCTGGAGTGTCACCCCCGCGCCCTCCGCCACACGCCATGTCACCTTGTCAACAACGCCGGGGGGGTCCGACACGACTGCCACCGTCAACTGATCATCAGCGTCCAGTTGCAACTTGCGATCCGCATCTCCGAGCGCTCGAAGCGAGACTACTGGATGAATAATCTGTATCTCAGCCTGGTCGATCGCTTCGGGGTGGCCCTGCGCCGATGCCTGCACCCGGTACACACCTTCCCTCGCCGGAACTTCAAGCTTGGATTCAGCGAGCGAAACAGCCCTTTCGTCCTCACGCTTCTTGGTGAGCACGGCCGCTTGGGAGGTCTTCAGTGTCTCTCCCTGAGTATCAATCAATGAAAACGTGACTCGTCGCACACCTCCATGGGTCACCGCCTGCACATCCACCGGCAGACACCATGCCGCGACATGGGGCACCTGCACGCGAACGCGAGGTGCCTCTCTGACATCAAATGATGTTGATGCCCATCCTGTCAGTTCCACCCGCTTGCCGACACGCACCTTGGCTCGTACGGCGACTTCAGTCGGCCCGTACTGGTTGGGTGTCACCGTCACAGTCGGTGTTGCAGTCGCTTCAGCAAGCGGCACACCGTTCACCCGCCATCGATACCCAATGGCCGTCGCCGACCCGGACGCGATTGCATGCACTTCAACGGGCTTCCCTTCCACAACCTCTGTAGACGGAGCCTCGAGCGAGAGTTCGAAATCCAACACGTCGATCGGAATCGTGGTTTCTGCGACGGCCGTGGACCCTGCACGTGTGCCCGACAGCATCACGTCATACGCACCGGGCTTGGCAAACGCGGTTCGTATCGCCCACGGATTGTCAGGATCTACCTCAATAGGTCCGCCATCCGAACGGGACCACGTTGGGGATACACCCGAAATCGGACGCTGGTACAGAATTGTCACATCACGATCAGTCATCGCGACTTGAGGCCGAACGCGAGCCTGGCCGGCATCAAGCGTAAAGCTGTCATCTTTTGCAATCGAGAACGCAACTCGAGTTTCGCGGCTTCCTTCTTGGAGGAATCTATCTGAGCAATGCGTATCCGGAAACCGGACAATCAATTCGGCCTGCTGGGCGTCGCGGACCTTGCCTTCCACACCGGTAACAGTGAGTGTGATTGGTACGATTCGTTCATTGCCAACCGTGGGGAACG
Organism: uncultured Isosphaeraceae bacterium; assembly: GCA_964609425.1. Taxonomy (GTDB): domain Bacteria; phylum Planctomycetota; class Phycisphaerae; order Phycisphaerales; family SM1A02; genus UBA12567. Next base: position 3,582 of record CAZSSV010000081.1, read on the forward strand.
ACTCGGGTGCGACACGAATCTGAACTCCCGGTGCGGTCCCCTCCACGGCGAGGGTGATATCACCAGGCATGTAGTCGGGGCACGGCACACGCAGGTGTAGATTCGCCGTGGTTGTGCCACCACGAGCCGGCGCCAGATCCGGTGCCAGCAGGGCCGCGGTCGGAGGTGCAATCGGAATCGGAACCAGATTCTCGTCACCAAGGTCGATGACTTCCAACCCGGGAATCTTCAAGCGGGCCTTCTCTTTGTCATCGTCACTGCCGATGACGATTTGGCACCAATCCGACAGGCCGTTGATCAGGCTGATTGAGTGCTCCAACGCCTTGATGCGGGCCCGCAAACTGCGCTGTGAGACGGTGCCACCTTTGAACGTGTCCGCTCCGTCCGAATAGAGGTAAATGTGAAACTGCTTGGATTGATCTCCGTCAAGCCAGCGTTCCTGCTCCTTCAGACAGTGATCCAATGCCCAGTACAGCGGTGTGAATCTGCTGCTCTCAGGCGTCGGAAGAAGGTCGATCGCCTGACTGGCTCGCTCGCGATCTTCTGCAGTCGCAAGGTCAAAGGGCAGTGGTGGACCACCACGGCCATCGCCATAGAATGGCTGGAGGGCCGATCCGCGACCTCCGCTCTTTCTCGCGTCGAAAATGGCGATCTCCAAGAGAGCGTTGGGCGGCAACTCCTCAATCACCGCCTTGACCGCGTCCTTCATGGGTTCCCAGAGATCCTCGGTCACCATCGACCCCGACCCGTCCACAAGCATGACGTACTTCCAAGCGTTGCGAGGCGCCTTGCCTCCGCAGGGTGGAAGATCATCACAATCGACGGCGTAGGAAGTCGCCGCACTCACCAGAAGCGCGCAGAGTGCCATGCTCCACTTCGTCACGCGGAACTTCCTTTCGCTGATCGCGTTGCCGCGCGAAGCAGCGCCGCAATGATGACGAATGCCGGAAGCCCGACGAGAAAGACGGCGACGACACGCGGGTCCGCCAAACCCGCGGCGATGCCCGCGGGAAGCCCGTACTCGGCGGCAAATTGCTGCCCGCCATCGCCGATGTACGGGTAGATCCAGGTCACGACCGCACCAGCGGCAACGTCATTGGCCAAAAGCGCCACAAACGCCGCCATGGCAAGCGACACGATAATCAGGATCAAGCCAGCGAGGGAGCGAAGCATGATGCGGGCGCCCAGGATGATCACAATGAATGCCGCGACACCCACACCGACAACCCAGAGCGTCCCGTTGCCCGCCCATCGGCTGGCAGCCGCCTCTGCAGTATCCATGGCTGTTCGTCGCCGCGCGATGAGCGTCGCGCCACGTGGGAGCGGCGTCTGCGTAATCTGGGATGCGTCGAGAACGACGAGCGCCCCGCGGTCCGTCTGCTCGATCCAGGCCACAACACCTTCGCGAAGCAGGCCCTCCCCAACACCGGGCTCCAACACGACATGGGCGATCCGAACGTCGCCATCCCATTGAATGTCAGTGACTTCTCCCACCGTCATCGACCCTGCCACGACCGCCCGGTCGACCTCGCCGGTAATGTCCTCAGGAATCTGGACGCTGACCTCGGACGGCCCGCAGCCGGCCAACGCGACCGCAACGACCGCGCATGCCATTCGAAGGCTCCACGCCACAACTCGGTGCCCCATCACCTGCCCCTCGAATCGTTGTCACACGCATCCCCGGGGCTTCCCCAGCCCCGCACTGGTGCCGCCCGAACACCCGAGCGAACGCCCCAGACGGTATCACAATTCGCCTGCATTTGACATGCTCAACCTGCGATCTGTGGCCATGGCGACTATCGGACGCTGTGTTTCAGTGCGAGCCGAGTCCATCGAAGGCCTGCGAGGGAGTCCGATCTGCGCCGGCCACGACCGCGGCGGCTGGCCATGCGGCCCCTCTGCCGCCCGGCAGGGCCACGAAGCCGAGGTCGGCACCTATCGGTTGGTCTCCTTACCACAGCGTCGAATCGACACCGAGTGGGCGTGACAAGACAGAGCCTTCCAGAACCGATGAGTTGCAGTCGCGTGGGCAGCAGCGGCGGCAGGCGATCGCCATGTGGCTGTCAACACGCCACCTCACTGCGGAACGGCGCAGGAGCTCAATGAGTCCAGGCTCGGCACGCACGCAGGCCTCCCCGCTATCGTGCGACGATGGCAGGCAACACAAACACCGAGTCCGATCCCTTGGTGCGCCAGCGGACGCTTGCAGCGCTTCAGAACCTCATCGCCGCAGGCCGCCTGAGCGAAGCCATGGAGCGGCTCGAACCCATGACACGGCGTGGGAGCCGAGACCACGATGCGTGGGCGCTGCGGGCCATGGTCGCCGAACGGCTGGGTGATGTTGCTCAGATGACGATGTGCGCTGCCCAGTCGGTTGACCTGCACCCGACACCGCACGGCCTGACGGCGCTTGCGACGGCCTACGGCCTGCTTGGACGCACCGACGAAGGCATCGCCCAGTGCGAACAGGCCCTCACCCTTTCGCCCGGCAATCAGGCGGTCCGGTTGCAGATGGGGCACATGCTCGAGCAGGCGGGACGATACGCAGAAGCGCGGACGATCATTACCAGCCTTCGGTCCGAACTGGAGGGCGACCGCGATCCCATGGTCGCCCTGCTGCACTTTGAGTGGGCCAAACTCCAACTTCATGAGGGCAAGTCCACTGACGCCGTGAAGGAACTTGACGCGATGCTCGCGTCGAAACACGTGGTGGGGACGCAGCGAAGCATGGCGCTGCACCTGAAGGCCAAGGCCCACGACCGCGGCCAACGATACGACGAGGCGTTTGAGACGGCTACGGAAGCGAATCTGATCGGTGCCGTACCCTTCCGACCGGAGCGATTCGAGATTCAGGCCAACGCCGTCATCGGTCGCTGGCACGCCGCCCTCATCGACAAGATTCCGCTCAGCACCTGCCACAGCGATGTCCCGGTGTTCATCGCTGGCATGCCACGGAGCGGAACGAGCCTGCTGGACCAGATCATCGACACGCACCCACTGGCAGCGGGCGTCGGCGAGCTCTCAGCCATTGAAGCGTTTTCCAGGACCATTGGGAAGCAATACGACGCGTCAAAGCCGCCGCCGAAATGCTACGGACCGTATCAAAGCAAAGAATGGACCGCAGCGGCGAACCGCTACGTCGCCCAGATTGTGAACATGGCACCCAACGAAGCCCAGCGCATCGTCAACAAGGCGCTCGGGAACGTCATGCTCGTTGGCATGCTGAGCAGGCTGTTCCCAAAGACGCGCATCATTCACATCACGCGAGATCCGCGTGATGTTGCCGTGAGTTGCTACATGGGCGGCTTCAACAGCCGGATGTTCCCATGGACGACGCAGCTCGACTGGATCGCCGCGGCGTGGGCTCAGTCGAAGCGGCTGATGGACCACTGGAAGTCGGTACTTGACGTGCCGTTTCTGGAAGTACGCTACGAAGATCTTGTCACAGACCCCAGCACAGTCATGCCGTCGATCACCACGTTTCTCGGGTTACCGTGGGACGACGCATGCGCGAGGTTCCATGAACACAGGCGAACAGTTCGGACGCTGAGTTACGATCAGGTCAACAGGCCGCTCTACACCACCAGCGTTGGTCGGTGGCGCCACTACGCCTCACATCTCGAAGGTGTCGCGTGGCCCGACTATTGAACCTCCGGCGGCCCGCGCCTCGCAGGGCATGCCCACGGGCCAGGCGCGAAGCCGGTGCAACACGCGCGAACGCGGCAACCATCGGCCCACATGTACCGAGCTGCCGAGCGTGAACTGTGATCAATCGCAGCCGATACAGCCTTACGAACAGGGTCCACACATACCGAGCAGCCCGAGCAGGTCATCAAGGCCGACCTGCCCGTCCCCATCGATAGTGCCCCGGCAAGGCGGCCCAACGCTGTCGCATCGAACGCCATCGCAGGTGGTCCCCCGCCACTGCAATCGACCACTTCTGCGCCACGACGTCCATGACAGAGATTCCAGCTCCGTGACCCACTCGAAGCGGGCAGCAAGCCGCCGCGATCCAGGCATCATCGTGCTGCGCGTCTCGCGTCAGACTGGAAGGACTGCGCTTTGGTTTCGAATGGATCAGGATGAAGGCGATGCTCGCACCCTGCCCACCCCGCCCGTGCTCGGCGGGTATCTGCGGACACCGTTGGAATGATGGCCGCCCGCCGCAAAGCACTCAATCGCGCCTCCCATCTGGCCTATCCAACCAGGCGAGGGAGATCGATCAGCCCTGCGTGGGCATCATGAGCCAAGCAGTTTGAGCCAGAACTGAGGCGGTGGAACACAAGCTGCGCCTTCCGCCCCGACATGAACGCTCGACCTGAAGGCTCGCATGCCCTATCGTCGCAGCATGATCATCGTCGCGGTCGTTGCTGCAGCGCCCCCACTCATGTTCACGCCCGAAGTCAACTTCGGTCGCGATGTTCGCCCCCTCCTCTCGGACCGATGCTTTCAATGCCATGGGCCAGACGCCGAAGCCCGCCAGGCGGGCCTGAGGCTCGACTCATTCGAGGGCGCCACCGCCCGGCGCAAGCGCGGCCGTTTCGCCATCGTGCCTGGCGACCTGGCCTCATCGCTGCTCTGGCAGCGCGTCAACACAACCGATCCACTCGATCAAATGCCGCCCCCAGACAGCGGAAAGCATGGGCTTACCGAAGACGAGTTGGCCATCATCCGCGCCTGGATCGAATCGGGCGCCGTGTACGAACCCCACTGGTCATTCTCACCGCTCCAGCAGCACCCACCACCACCCGCCGATGCCGGTTGGTGCCGAACGCCTGTAGACGCATTCATTCACGCCGCGCTCGCCGGTGATCCCCCCGCCCCGCCTGCAGATGCCGCCACACTCTGCCGCCGGCTCTATCTCGACCTCACCGGCCTTCCACCGACGCCGGCTGAACTCGACGACTTCCTCTCACGCGACTCGCCCGAGGCATACGAACACCTCGTCGACACCCTCCTCACGACAGAACCGTACCAGACACGGTACGCCGAACACATGGCCACACCGTGGCTCGATCTCGCTCGCTATGCAGACACCGCAGGTATTCACATGGACGCCGGGCGATCCATCTGGCCGTACCGTGATTGGGTCATCGAGGCATTTCGCAGCAACATGCCGCTCGACCAGTTCATCACAGATCAGCTCGCCGGTGACTTGGGTGACGACGCAACCGACGCGCAGAGAGTTGCCAGCGGCTTCAATCGGTGCCACGTAACCACAGACGAGGGAGGCGCGATCGACGAGGAGTACCTCTTCGCGTACGCAGTCGACCGGGCCAACACCTTTGGCACGGTGTTTCTCGGCCTCACGGTCAACTGTGCACAGTGCCACGATCACAAATTCGATCCGATCACCATGGAGGACTACTATAGCCTTCTCGCCTTCTTCAACAACAATGAGGAACCCGGTAAGTACGACCAGTATCCGGACCCCACCCGCGCGCTCGAGCCCTCCATGCAATTGTTCACGGGCCCGGAGCGCGCTCGCATCGCCGAACTCGAATCGCACATCGCGGCTGTCACATCCGATCGAGACAACCAGGCCGATGATGAAACCGACGCCATGGAGGCGTTTCACGCCGATCTGCTCGCGGACGGCTCGTGGACCTGGTCGCGGCCAAACATCGCGTCGGCGGCTTCCGCGGGCGGGGCGACTCTGGAGCCACAGCCGGACGGCAGGCTGCTCGCTTCAGGCGAGAACCCCGCGAACGACGCATGGACCGTGACACTTCGGACCAATCGCACGGACCTGCGGGCCCTTCTGCTCGAAGTGCTTCAGCACGACGCGCTTCCACTGCGTGGCCCCGGCCGTGCGGGCAATGGAAACATGATCCTGAGCGGCATCAGTGCCGAAGTGGCACCCAGTGCCAACCCGGACCGGACGCAGCCACTCGAACTCATATGGGCGTGGGCAGATGTCGAACAGCCCAGCGACGACTTTCGCGTTGTGAATGCACTGCGGCCGGACAATGGCCGCATGTGGGCCATCAACGCCCACGCGGACCGCGCCGACCGATACGCGATGTTTCTCGCCCGCGAGCCATTCGGATTCCAGGGCGGCACCGAATTGACCGTGCACCTGTCCTTCAAGTCACC
>CAZSSV010000082.1:0-9610 GCA_964609425.1 uncultured Isosphaeraceae bacterium
CTGGATGGGCGAGATCGGAAGAGCGCCGTGGAGGGAAAGGGTGTAGATCTCGGCGGCCGCCGAAACGCTACAAAGCCGAACCAGCGGGCGGCTGTGACGGTCGCCAATCTCCGGCCCTTCGATGACGGCCGGGTGGGCCAGGTGGCCGACGCGGAAGACGTACTTGCAGACGCGCGGGCGGCAGCCGGACGGTCCAAGGCGGTGGCCGCCTCCCTGAAGAACATTGAGCACGCCACGAGAAGCCTGCACGGGCAGGTCGTCAGCCGACTGTGGAGGCGGTGGGCGATGGCGGTGACTGCTGGGCTTCTTCCGATACTCGGTGCCATCCTGGCGCTGAACATGCGCGGGGCGCAGCCCCTGTCGATCTACCTTGTGGGCTTTGTGCCTGCCCTGCTCAATCTGGTCCTGATTTCGGGCGGTGGGGGGTTCATCAGACAGGGGGATCCGCTCATGGGTCTCACGGTCACGTGGAGCGGGAACATCCTGCTCGCTGTCATCGCCGCGGCCGGCTGGTGGAGGCTTGCAAGGCACTGAGCGATGACCAGACTCGACCGTCATATCGCCGCACGGGTGCTGCTGAATTTCGTGCTGTTGTTCGCGGCGCTCTATCTGTTTGCCGCGACTGTAGACATCATTTTGAATCTGGACGAGTTCACCAAGGCCGCCGAGAAGGATCTCGGCGAAGACGCCGGCTGGATCAGCCGACTGGGCATGGCGATGTACTTCGCGGCGAACTACCACCTGCCCCAGCTCTTCCAGTTCTATGCCTGGCTGTATGGCGTCGTTCTTGTAGGGGCGGCGGCGTTCACGCTCTCCCAGATGAGCAGGCACCGTGAGCTGGTCGCCATGGCAGCCTGCGGCATCAGCCTGCGCAGAGTGGCGGTGCCCATCCTGGGTGTGGCGGTCGCCATGGGTGGCCTGCAGATGCTCAATCAGGAGTACATGCTGCCCAAGCTGGCCCCGCTGCTGCTCCGCACGCACAAACATGCGATGCAGGGCGCTGTTGACGCGTTTCCAGTCAGGTTCACCGACGACACGGATGGCAATCTTCTGCATGCCGCGTCCTTCGATCCTGGAACCGCCACGCTGACGGCTCCGGGGTTCATTCAGCGGGACGAGGCCGGTCGCACGACGCACCGTTGGTGGGCGTCCGAGGCCCAGTGGAGTGAACCCGATGGTGGGTGGAAACTTGTGGGGGGGCGAGTCGTCGAGATTTCGCCGGATGGCAGAGGGTCCACGACCGCAGCGCCGGCGACGATGATTCGGACCGATCTCTCACCGATGCGGCTCACCATGCGGCGTTATGGCCAGGTGGCTGGCATGCTCTCATTGGGCCAGATCAGGGACATGTTGCGGTGGCCCGATGCTCGTGAAGCGACCGCCCTTCGGCGAAGTGCTGTCTCACGATTTGCGGTCGTGGCCCTGAACCTGCTGATTCTGGTGATTGGGCTGCCCTTCTTCCTGGATCGAGCGCCAGGTGGGCAATTCTCCAAGGCCATTCGGTGCGCCGGGGTCGTGCTGCCGGTCTACTTCACGGCGGCCGGCCTCATGCTGGTGCCCCTGGGCTTCGTCGGGCCGCTGGTGGGGGTGGTGCTGCCGGTCCTCGTGCTGCTGCCCATCGCCATGGCGCGGATGGGGCAGATCAAGACCTGACCGCGCCGTCTGGAAGGTCATTCCCGGACCCAGCCAGCCGCCGCGTGCGTCGTTGGAGTCGCGGGGGTCTTCGGGCCGACAAAGGATCGCCGGCCGTTGCACACACGCGCCGGTGTCGCTCCGCGGATCGTGACCGGCTGCGGACGTGAGGGGCAGGAAGCCCACCCGACGTGTCGGGCATGAGCGGAGGCGCCGGTCACGAGGAGTGCCGCATGCGGGTCCACACCACGCGATTCGGTGCCGTCGAGGTCGGTGAGGATCGGCTGCTCGACTTCCCGACAGGGCTGCTTGGCTTTTCGAGTTTCACACGGTTCGCCTTGCTGCAGCCTGACGAAGACGGTGTCTTCTACTGGTTGCAGTCTGTCGATTCCGCCGAGCTTGCGTTTGTGGTGACCGACCCGAGTCGCTGGTGCGACGAGTACGAGGCGACGGTCAGGCGAGAGCACATGGACCTCCTGGACCTCGACGAGGTTGGGGACGCGCGGGTCTTCGTCATCGTCAACAAGTACGACGACACGCTGACGGCGAACCTGCAGGGGCCGCTCATCGTCAACCTTCGCAATCGCCGAGGAATGCAAATCGTTCTGTCGGATCAGCGCTGGACCACCAGGTGGGAGATCGCCCGTCTCCAGCAGCCTGTCGCACCGCAGCGCGCCACCGCCTGACTCCACCCATCAGATCAAGGGAGTGTTCCCATGCTCGTGCTGTCACGCCGCCGAGAAGAGTCGATCGTCATCGGCGAAGACATACAGATCACCGTGGTTGATGTCCGTGGAGACAAGGTGCGTCTGGGCATTGAGGCCCCCGCGTCGGTGTGTGTTCACCGCAAGGAACTGCGTGAAGCGATTCGCCGGGAGAACGAGCAGGCCTCCGGTCTGGACGCCCTGCCGTCGGTGAAGCGGACCGCCTGATGTCAGGGCCTTCAACGCCCGCCGCAACCGCACCCACCGCCGCAGCATCCGCCTGAGGGCTCCTGGCGGGGAGGGTCCGTGGATTCCACCGAAAACAGACTCTGCACACGCTCCCACGTACGGGGGAGACCTTCGGGGTCTTCGACCGGGTCGTCCGCCTCCCGCATCGGGCGAAGCAGGGTGAGCAAGGTGCCGTCCTGGACACACCGATATTCGTAGAGCGGCATGGGGGACTCCTCAGCAGGCGTCGAGGGCCGTTTTCAGGTCTTCGAGCAGGTCGGATACGTCCTCGATGCCCACGGAGAGGCGTACGAGGGTGTCGCTGATGCCCAGTTCGTCTCGCTGTTGGGCTGGAACCGAGGCGTGGGTCATGATGGCCGGGTGATTGACCAGCGATTCAACCCCACCGAGTGATTCGGCCAGCGTGAAGACACGCAAAGCTTCAAGGAATCGCCGCGATCCGGCGAGATCGCCTTCCAGCTCGATCGAAATCATGCCGCCGCCCGCAGGACTGCCGTCGATCTGCATCTGCCGGCAGGCGACGTCGTGATGCGGGTGGCTCGCATGCGTCGGGTATATGACCGAGCGAACGGCGGCGTGCTCGCACAACATGTCGGTGATTCGAGCTGCAGACTCGCAGTGGCGACGCATACGCAGGTCGAGCGTTTTGATGCCGCGCAGCACGAGGTAGGAATCGAATGGTCCCAGGACCGAGCCGACCGAATTCTGATGAAACCGGAGCCGCTCGGCCGTCGCTTCATCGCCGGTCACCAGCACCCCAGCCACGACATCGCTGTGGCCCCCGAGGTACTTGGTCGCGGAGTGCATGACGACATCGAAACCCGCTTCGAGCGGTCTCTGCAGGATGGGCGTTGCGAACGTGTTGTCGCAGGCGCACGGGATGCCATGCGCTCGGGCGGCCGCGGAGATCGCCTCGAGGTCAGCGACCTTGAGCATCGGGTTGGTCGGCGTCTCGACCCAGATCAATGCGGTGTCGCTGGTGATTGCTGCTTCAATGCCCGCTGGGTCGGACAAGTCCGCGAAGTCAAAGTGCAGCCCCTGGGACCGCGCTCTGACCTGTCGAAACAGTCGGTGCGTGCCGCCATAGAGATCATCCATGGCGAGCACGCGGTCTCCGGCCGTGAGGGTGTCCAGCAGGCAGGAGATGGCGGCCAATCCGCTCGAGAACGCGAACCCTCCAAATGAGGCGTCTTGCGACTCAGAGAGCGTCGAACCCTCAAGCCGCGCGATGGACCGCTCCATGGCGTATCGCGTCGGGTTGTGGCTGCGGGTGTACTCGAATCCCTGGTGTGTCCCAGGGGAGGCCTGCGCGTACGTTGAACTGAGGTACACCGGCGGCATGACCGCCCCTGTCGTGGGGCACGGGTGCTGGCCCGCGTGGACGGACATGGTGCCGCGGCCTTGTGCGTTCCTGCTCATGTCACGTGGCCATCCGCTTACGGAGATACGAGATGAGATCGATGCGTGTGATGAGGCCCAGGTATCGGTCGCCGTCCATCACGATGGCGACACGATCGGCCCTGAAGATCGGCGTGAGGGCTTCAACTCCGTCGCTCGCGTTCACGGTCTCGAGCCTGCGGGTCATGAAGTCGGCCACGGGTCGATTGAACCCGGCGTTGTCTCCCACAACTGCCATGAGCACGTCGGACTCGTCCAGGATGCCCTGGAGTTCATCGTCCTTGAGCACTGCCATCTGACTGACGTCGTAGAGTCGCATCATCTTGACGGCCTGCATGAGCGGCGTCTCGGGCGACAGGGTGTAATCCTCATGCTCGCTGTGTCTGCGGGCGATCAGATCCCGCAAGTCTCGGGCGGGCTCATCGCAGAGGAACCCCTGATCCCGCATCCAGTAGTCATTGAACATCCGGCCGAGGTACTTGGACCCGTGGTCACAGACAAATGTCACCACCGTGTGTGGCTCGGTCTGCCTGCGGCACCACGACAACGCCGCGGCGAACAATGTGCCCGTCGATGATCCCGCGAGCACGCCCTCGTGTTTGAGCAGTTCTCGTGCCGCGACAAATGCGTCGCCATCTGAGACCGAAATGGCTTCGGAGATGATGCTGAGATCAGCGACATCCGGAACAAAGTCCTCACCGATACCTTCCACCAGCCAGCTTCCGGCCTCGACCGTTCGGCCTTCGTTGATCAGCGGCGCGAGCATGGAGCCCGCCGGGTCGGCGAGCACGATCCGGATGTCAGGGTTCTGTTCTTTGAGATAGCGGCCGGCGCCAGCGAGCGTTCCTCCGGAGCCGATCCCCCCGACGAGCACGTCGATGCCGCCTTCGGTCTGTCGCCAGATCTCCGGCCCGGTGCCCGCGTAGTGCGCTTCGGCGTTTGACTCGTTCTCGAACTGGTTCACATAGAAGCCACCGGTCTGCTCGGCGATTCGTGACGCGACCTCCTGGTAATAGTCGGGGTGGCCCTTTTGAACGTCCGACCTGGTGATTTCGACTTCGGCGCCCAGGGCCCGCAGATGGGCGATCTTCGCTTCGCTCATCTTGTCGGGCACGACCACCGTCACTCGGTGACCCCGCAGCCCCCCAACCAGCGCCAGTGCGATCCCCGTGTTGCCGGCTGTGGCCTCGATGATGTGGCTGCCAGGTTTCAGATCTCCACGCAGTTCAGCGGCCTCAATCATCGAGACTGCGATCCGGTCCTTGATGGAACTGCCCGGATTGAGCGACTCCAGTTTGAGCAGAAGCCTGCACGGGCCGGTGTCGAACCGAGTGACTTCGAGCATCGGCGTGTTGCCGATCAGCGATTCAAGCCCGGAGTGGATCGGTGCGGTACAGGCGGCTGGATTGGTGGTTCCCATGAGCCTCACAGTCTACCGCTCGCGGGCGGGACGGGGAGGGCCCGGCGAGGCGGGATCACCTGACGAAGAAAGGGCCGGGACGAGCATGCTCGTCCAGGCCCTCTGGAAGTCACAGGGTCGTCAATGGAATCAGTTGGCGGACAGCACGTCTCGTCCCTTGACACCATCGATCGTCGTGAAGTGGAACCCACAGGAGTTGGCACCACCACTGTCATTGCCCGAGCCACTCTTCCAGCGACCTTCGTTCAGAAGGTAGCCCTGAGTGCCAGTGGGGCTGCTGCGGTGCCACAGGCCGTCGGGCATGCCGGACTGGCCGCCGCCGGCGAGGTTGTCGTCCTGCTTGGCCTGGTGGACTGAGACGGATCGCGTCGAGCCGTCCATCATGGCCATGACCGGCGCTGAGTCGTAGTGCGCGTTCATGATGAACGGGGCGCATCCATTGAAGTGGAAGCCCTCTCGGTCGTGCGGATCCATGTAGGTGCCCTCGAAGTGGGGGGCCGGAGCGCAATGGAACGAGTTGTTCTGGAGCATGTTGTGCTCCGAGAGGAAGGACTTCAGGTTGGAATACTTCGCCATGTCCATCCGCTGACCGCGGAAGCCACCGGCGAAGGACATCGGGTCACGCCATGCTTCGCGGGCGTAGACCTTGCTGGACATCATCGCGGGCGGGGAGAAGCAATACGACGAGGGCAGACCGCTGAGGCGTCCGTCGCCGCCGACGTTGAGTGCGCCGTTGTTGCCCGACCAGAGGAAGTCCTCGGCAATGTCACAGGCGTCGCCCGTGTTGTCCAGGCAGTTGTTCTTCCGCAGGATCTCGAGCATCGCGGTGTCCTTCGGGGCGAAGAACAGGCTGGCGTTGGGGCCGCCGACGGCTTTGGAGATCTGGAACGTGTTCGGGAACCGGTGGGTCCCGAGCGACTGGTCCTTGAGCTGCGAACCCGAGCCCGGCGTCTTGACGTCATGGCCAGGGTTGCCTGCATGGGAGCCGTGCCATGACATCGGCAGGATCAGTTCGGGAACACCCGAGCCGCCCCAGGAGAAGGACCAGCCGTCGCCGCCCTCGCCCCACGAAACGCCCATGCTCTGATCGACATAGTTCGTGTTCGAGGCCATGACCTCAATCCACTTTTGCAGCGTCTGGATGGCACTGCGATCGTTGGCGTAGGCCGGATAGGGCGCCCCACCGTTTGCAAGAATGTTGTAGTCGAACTCGGACAGGTTGTCCGGGACGCCCGTCCAAAGCATTCGGTAGTCGTTTTCGTAGGCCTTGTTGGTGCGGTGAATCTCACGGGCATTGACCTTGGACTCGTTGACCATCGCAGAGTTGCGGGCCGATTGAACCGCCGGCAGAATCAGCCCGACGAGCAAGGCGATGATCGACACGACCACCATCAGCTCGACGAGGGTGAAGCCGGTTCGCTTCGTTGTCTTCATGATGCGTAACCTTCCAAACAGATACAGCCGATCGACCATCGGTCGGCCTGTGGCCCGCTGTGCGGCGCCCTCACGAACCCGTCCACGATACCGACACTTCCATGAAGTGTCGCGTCCACGGTGATTGAAAGCGGCAAAACAAGCGCTTCAAACGCCACGGCCCACTCCCCACGAGCGGTTCGATCAGGCCCGAATCCGGGCCGTGTTGGTGAGCGATGAGACGTGCGACCAGTGCTCACCAGGTTGGTATCTCCGCCGAAACGACGGAACCGGTCACTCACAGCATGCCGGGAATACGGGGCGATGTCAACTCCTGGCCCCCCGGTTCCGGGCAAGCGGTGCCGGTCGGGGGCCTCTCAGCCGTCAAAAAGCGGGCCGCTGCCGGTGGTACATCCGGCCCGCGCTCGCCCTGAATTGGTCAAGAGACGCCCTTGCCGCGTTCTGGCGAGCAGTCCGGCCTGAAGGAGAAACGGCTCGACCAGATCCTCAAGGGTGCCAGAGTCCTCTCCGAGCGTTGCTGAAATGGCCTCCAGGCCGGCAGGCCCACCATCGTAGGTGTCTGCGAGCACCCGCAGGTAGGCCCGGTCCAGCGGATCGAGCCCGAGATCATCGACGCCCTCCAGCTGCAGCGCTTCCAGGGCCATGTCCGCGGTGACGATGCCTTCGCCCCGCACCGCGGCGTAGTCCCGGACGCGTCGGAGCAGCCGAAGGCAGATGCGGGGGGTTCCGCGTGATCTGGCCGCTAGAAGACCGCGAGCCTCGGCCGCGTCCAGCGCCATGCCCATACGCGCCGCGGCCCGCTCGAGAATGCAGTCGAGATCATTCTGGTTGTAGAAGTCCAGCCGGTGTGCGATGCCAAAGCGGCTGCGGAGCGCGGCGGTGAGCAGGCCCGCCCGCGTCGTCGCGCCAATCAATGTGAAGGGCTTCAGGTTGTAGGTGACCACGCGGGCGTGCATGCCACCATCCAACGTGAAGTCGATCTTGAAGTCTTCCATCGCGGGGTAGATGTACTCTTCGACGGCGGCGGGAAGACGGTGAATCTCGTCGATGAACAGCACGTCGCCCGGCTGCATTCTGGTGAGCGTGCCCACCAGGTCGGCGCCCTTGGTGAGCGCGGGCCCCGACGTGACGTACGCGTGGGCGCCCATCTCCTCTGCGACGATGTGGGCAATGGTCGTCTTGCCAAGCCCCGGCGGCCCGTGGAGCAGCAGGTGCTCCATCGGATCGTCGCGTCTTCGGGCCGCCTCGATGGCGATCCCGAGCCGGTCCTTGAGTTGCGGTTGCCCGACGAATTCGTCAAGTCGCCGTGGTCGAGGTGCTCCGGCCCGTTCGGACGGGTCGGTGGGGTGCGAATCGGGGGTGACGATGCGATCCCTGGCCATGGCTACTCCTCGTCAGGCAGTTGGAGCGTGCCATTCCGCCAGACGACCTGCAGTGTACGTCCCTCCTGCCACAGCGGAACGAGCAGGGCGCGAACGATCTCCTGCTGCCACGGAGCGCGGCCGGGCACGTCGCAAGCGCCGGTGAGGTACCAATGGGCCATCTCTCCCCGGGAGAGTACCAATCCCGGAGCGATGCCCGCTGCGATCGCTGAGGCGCAGAACCCGTGCCAAAGCCCGTCGATGGCGACACGGTCCGACGGGAGTTCCTCCCGTGGTTGCGGGGCGATGGGCTGGTCCGTGTCTTCCTTTGCTGCCGCGATCGCTTCCAGGATGGCCGTTCCGTGTCGCGATGCGACGGGGCGCGGCATTCCCTTGACGCGGGAGATGGCTTCGATCGATTCGGCACGATCTCTGGTCAGGGCAAGTACGACATTGTCGGGAAGCACCCCTCTGGGCGGCCGATTGACGTCCCGAGCAATCGCGTCGCGAAGGTGGACGATGGCTGTCAGGACGCGGCGTTCGACGGGTCGCAGCCTTCGTGACCCTGCAATCTTTCGGGTCTGACTCTCGAGGTCGTTGATGTGCCATGCCGGATCTTCAAAGCATGCGAACGAAGCGGCGGCCTGGGCGGTGTGGCCCAGTGCCTGGACGCGGTCGGCCAGGAACGCGTGCAGCAGCGGGAGGTACCGAACGTCGTCCGCGGCGTAACGGCACTGTCGTTTCGAGAGCGGCCTGGCATCCCACGCTGTGAATGTCATGCCGGGCGGCATGGGCGCATCGATGACGCACTGCACCGACTTGGTCAGCGAGCAGGGCCATGGAAGTTGTGCCATACCGGCAAGGACCTGTGTGTCCACGACGCGGCGGGGCGGGCGGCCGAGCAACCGCGTCATGATCTGCAGGTCCTGCCTTCCGGCGTGAACCAGCGTGGTCCGGTCGGGAGCGGCGAGCAGGTCCAGCAGGGGGGTCAAGTCTTCGAACTCGAAAGGATCGACGAGGAAGACTCGGTCCTTCGTGCCGATCTGAATCAGGCAGAGCCTCGGGTAGTAGGTCTCCTCACCGATGAACTCGGTGTCGTAGGCAACTTCGGTGTGCGCGGCGATGTGTTCGAGCACATCCTGCATGCCTGCGTCATCGCCAACGAGCGTCGCCGGATCGTTGGGCACCAGCGGGTGCTGCGGCACCGCTGCCAGGGCGGACTGTTCCGCGTGGGACGCCTTGTGCTGTCGATCCCTGCGGCTGCGGCGAGATCGTCCGCGACCGGACTTGGAGGGATCTGTGCTCATGAACGGGCAGGGTACTGCGCCACCTCCTGCAGCGGTTGGGCGTGCAACCTGGCAGTTCGACCATGTGACAGGCCGGACGCCGTGAGGCGTCCGGCCTGTAAGGTT
>CAZSSV010000083.1:0-9593 GCA_964609425.1 uncultured Isosphaeraceae bacterium
AGATGGGGGCGGCGTTGCGTTATTTCGGCGACGACCCGCAGAGCCGTGAGCGAATTCGGGAGATGTTGGCGGCGTTGCATGCGCAAGGCATGGCCGTCCTGCTCACAACCCACATGATGGATGAAGCCGCGCAGCATATTGACCGCGTCATCATCATCGACCATGGACGAATCATCGCAGATGGCACGCTCGCCACATTGGTGGCCGAACACTTTGGAAGCAGCCGTCGCATGCGAGTGACGCCACCCGCTGAACCGCTCCCGGACGGATGGGCCAGGCGTGGCGGTTCCATGACGCGGGACCTCGAATCGGTGTCTGAAGCATCCTCGGTGTTGCATGCACTCGATCGCGCCGGCGTGGCGGTTGATGGTCTCGAAGTCGAGGCACCCTCGCTGCAGGATCTCTTCATCCACCTGACGGGTCGGGAACTCCGCGAATGATCTGGGCCGTCGTCAAGACGAAGTTGCTCGTGCTGGTCCGCGACCCCGTGTCTCTCATGCTGGTCGGCCTGCTGCCGATCGTCTTCTACGCCATCTTCGCCGGCATTTTCGGTGGCATGGAGGGCGGACCGGCCGGCGGCATGACCACGATCGTGGTCGATCTGGACGGCACGGCACCATCGAGGCGCATCACCGCCGCCCTGGAGAACGCAGGAAGCGGCCTTCGCCTCAGCATGTCCCGGGACCAGGCCGGCAAGGAGACGCCCTGGACAGCCGATACCGCCCGCGCCGCCGTACGACAGGGCGATGCTCCAGCCGCCATCATCATCCCAAAGGGTGTCGGTGTCTCCTTCGGACCCTCACGTGGTCCGCCAGTCATCGTGTACGTCGATCCATCCAACCCGATCGCCGGCACGATGATTCCGGGGCTCCTGCAACAAGCGGCCATGGTTGGTCTGCAGGCGGACATGATGCGGACCGGCATCGCACAACTCGAGCAGATCGGCTGGGAGTTGACACCCAAACAGCGGGACATCCTCAAGACCGCGACGGCCGCCATCGAAGCTGAGCCCGCCCCAGATGCAGGCGGCGCTGACAACTCGATGCTGCTGCCTGTCCGCGTCGAAGATGTCGCGGACCAGGACGCGGGGCCCCCTCGTTCCATGGCCACGTACTACCTGGCCGCCATCGGCGTGATGTTCCTGCTGTTTTCGGTGGCTGGCGCGTCAGGCACGCTGCTGGAAGATCAGGAAGCCGGAATCCTGGACCGCCTCTTGTTCACGCCTTTGGGCATGACCCGGCTGTTGCTTGCCCACTGGACCTGGATGACAGTCATGGCGATGTGCTCGATGACCATCCTGTTTGTCTTTGCAACCCTCGTGTTCGGTGTCGGTCCATGGACCTGGCAACGACTGGTGGCGAGTGTTGCTGTCACGCTGGCGACGGCAGCCGCCGCGTCCGGGCTGGGGCTGCTCCTGGCCACAGCCTGCAAGAGCCGCGCCCAACTCGCCGGCGTGTCCACCATCCTCATTCTCGCCATGAGCGCGGTCGGCGGAAGCATGATCCCCCGCTTTGCCATGCCCGAGGCCGTCCGTGAGATCGGCTGGTACACAACATTCAATGCTTGGGCGGTCGAGGGGTATCTGGCGGTCTTCTGGTACACGCCTGTCGACGCATCACTCGCCACGCTGATGAGCGGTGCAGCACCCGCGCTCATCGTGCTTGCGGCGATCGCCTGCGTGATGTTCTTCGCTGCAAACGTCCTCGCCAGACGGTGGGAACGCACCTGACCGAGCCTGTGGCGATCCCCATTCTCGTTGCGCTGACAGCCTTCAGACCTCGCTCATCCACCCGTTCCTGGGCACGGACCAAACGTTCCGATGACCTCCAGAATGTCTTCGATGGTCGTCGCCCCATCGCCGGTCACATCCCCGTCTGCTGTCCCCCAGCCCGCGACGACGGCCAGAAGGTCATCGATGTCCACATCACCCGAGCCGTCAAGGTCAGCGCCGCAGTCAGCGATCGCAAAGGCCTCGTCGCGCGCATCCAGCGCGCTCGCCACGTCGCTCCGCGCCCGGACGACGACGTGATCGGACTCCTCGAGATCCAAGTCAAACACGACCTCCCCGCTCGCATCGCAGCGGGCCATGGCCCGAATATCTCCGTTCACCAGTGCCACGACGATGACATCCTGCAGGTCATACGCCCTGCCATCGACATGCACAGAGAAGTCGTACGAGTGCAGTCCGGTGAGGAACGCCTCGGGTGTGACCAACGTGAGCCCCATGGGCGCCTGCGTCCAGGGCCGGAGTTCCGGGTCGCCAAGGAGTTGGCTCATGTAGATGTTCTTCGCCGCAGCGTTTGAACAGCCGTTCATGATCCATGCGAATTGCCAGGTTCCCTGCATGAGCAGCCCGAGTGAGTAGTTCTGGTCGGCCCAGTAGAAGAACTGGAACAGCCTCGCAAAGTCGTGATTCGGAACGGTATTGCTCGATCTGGTGGACCCGATGTGCGCCACCGCGCCATTCGTATCGCCCTCCATCCAGACCGCGCCAATGCAGTCGTCCTCGAGCTGCATCGCACTGTTGCCGCACGCGACCGACACGACGATCGGTGTGTACGCGCCATTGGCCAGACCAGCCACGTCGGTGTCCCAGAGTTCATCGTTCTGCGTGTTCCAATTGTCCCCCCACTTGATCTTCCATCCGTGACCGCGGTACATGATGAGCCCGTAGTGTGTGTCATTGATGTCATTGACAACATTCGCCACGGTCGAGCTGGTCTCACGGCCGGAGTACATCGTGAAGTCTGGTTGAACATTCGGGTATGTGATTGCCTCGATGTCCTCGATGCACTCCACATACTCCTTGCTCTGCTGCTTGTGAGCAGCGAGCAAGCATCGCTCATAGTGCTCTGATCCGGCGATCGGATTCTCCGAATAGGCAATCGTCTTTGCGATCTGCTCCTCCAAGTCGGTCTCCGAGTCACACGAGTATCTGCCGATCGGGCAGGAAGGCGTGAGCTCGTCCTCCAGGCAGACGTAGTAGTGGTCGGACGGAAGGTTGTTGAGCGGGTCCTCATGCATTGGCATTTCATCGAGGTCACCAACCAGCAGTACGTAACACTCATCCGTGTTCTGACACTGGTTGTACCAAGCCGAGATGATGTCCTTCACGTCGGCCGCGTCGAACCCGGTCCCCAGATCAGAGGTTTCCACCACCGTCACCTTGAGTCCCCGCTCGGTCTTCTGCCTGATCAGCGGAAGCAACTCGCCGCGGTATTGATCGGGCGTCACGATGAGGTAGTCGCCCGCATCGGCGTCCATGTTGAGCACGGCCAAATGCAAGTCCCAGAGGAGATCGGCATTATGATAGAAGTCGTTGAAACCTACAGCGGCGCGCGGTCGCAACGAGATTGGCTCCAGGGGACCGCCAGCCATGTGCACACTCACCTGGTACCTCGTAGAGACGACCAACCGCTGGGCTGCGGGAATGTACTGCATGCAACTCGTCACGGACGCGATCGATCCGATGCCACGTTGCGTGCGGTAGCCGCTGAGCGGCCGCGTTGCGACTCCCGGAAACGGCTCGGTCATCGTTTCATAGAAGACTGGGTCGTAGTAGAAGGTCGTGTCGCCGTCACCGCCGGTTTCATCGATCGCATCGTTCATTTGCCGGGGGTAGACCCGAATGTCAGTGAGTTCGGCCTGCTCGATCGGAATGAATTCATAGTCGATCGACGGTGGTTCGCCCTGCGATCCCTGAACGGTGCAGGCAATGTTGAGACCCACGCCCGGAAGTTCAGGAAGTCCCAGCGCGTCAGTTGCCATGGCACCGGCGCCCGGAAGCGACAGGGCGTGCATGGGCTCGTCCTGATTGGGCACATTGTGGGCCGTCATCCACATGCCGTGGACCTTGACCTCGAAGACGGACTTCTCGGCAGAGCTGAGCGGCATGACAAGCGTCACACTGGGCGCCGTTCCAGCAGGTTCGTTGTCGAATGCAACCCACGCTCGGCTTTCAGCGACCGCGGTGCTCGACGTGAACGCGACCGCGAACACGGCTAGGAATACGGGCGTCGCTGAACTGAATGGCAATCTCATGGCTCAAGTCCTCTCGTCGTTTGATGGCAGGTCCAATCTTTGCGATCTCAGGGCCTGCGTCCCAAGTAGCCCAGTGTGGTCTACATGTGTGAAGTCGGCCATGTTTTTCTCAAGGCCTTCCCTGAAAGCAGGCCTCTCCGTGCGCCAAGGCATTTGCCCCTCCACTCGGACCGAGGTAGAATGCTCCATCGGCCGATCAGGCCGACGCTCTTTTCCAACCAGGTGCATGTGTTTCCGGGCCACGGGCTTGTCATCTTGCCCCGCTGGTCCGACTCAATCACACACATCACCACCCATCGGGGCCGACTGGCATCGACCGGGCGGGGAACGTATGTCGTTGCGTGCCGCGGATGCATCTCCACCGCGTCAACAAGGGTGCAACACTTTAACTGCCAACACGCAGTACGCACTCGCGGCTTGACCGCGACGTTCAGTGACTGACGTCCGATAGGACACTGAACGACGCATCGGACTGGCTTCAATGGGTTGACAGGCCCCGGCGAAGTGAGACATGTGTCTGTCATGGCCTGCAGGAAGGTCGTTGCTCACCGTCCTGCAGGGCGAGAGTAAACAGCAACTATGCACGTAGACGCGGCACACCGACCGTCACGGCACGGGGGTTCGAATCCCCCCGGCTCCATTCAGCGAAGTCACACCGCGCTGGCTCATCCGGCGCGGGAGCCGAGCGGGCTTGATCGTCCTGACCGCCCCTCTCGCGCTCGACCATGGCCCCACATCGTCCGGCTCCTCTCAGATCGCCCGCTCGCCCCCCGGCTGCCTGCATCGCGCTCTGCGCGTGATTGGGCTGACGCAGCCCTGCGATCGGCGCGAAGCGTTGGTGCCGCGGCCCATGCCCTTCGAACGCGACTCGCCCCCAAGCCCGCGTACAGTGCGACACGCGCATCGACCATCCGAGTGCGCCATCGGGAGTTCCTTGCCATGCGATCTGCACCCAGCCTGCTTTCCGCGCTTCGTAACGCCGCCGCCGTGTCATCGCTCGCCGTTCCGCTCGCTGCCCATGCCACGCCGGTTGCGGGCGTCTGGTCGGGCGACATCGACACTCCAGCGGGCCCGATCGGCATGGTGTTTCATCTCACACACCTGCCAAACGGCACGTGGATCGGGTCCATCGACACGCCCGCGCAAGGACTGTTTGGTCTTCCCGCGACTGGCGTGACTGTGGAAGGGGTGAGCGTCGAGGTGGACTGCGGGCTGACGCAGGCCGTGTGGAGGGCAGCACAGCGTGATGACGGCCAGACGCTTGCCGGAACATGGAGTCAACGCGGCGCTGAGTTGCCGCTGACCTGCACGCGAGTGGCCACCCCACCACCCGTGCCGCCTCAACTGGCGCGCGAGTTGGTCGGCACGTGGGAGGGGGCGCTCGATGTCGGCGCCGTCCGGCTCCGGCTGATCCTCGAACTGCGGCAACTCGGGCCCGAGACGCTTGGCGGGTTTATGGTGAGTCCTGACCAATCACCGGACGAGGTCGCCATCGGCCGCGTGGCGTGGACCACTGGGCGGTCCATTCGCGTCCTGGTCGGCTCCATTCTCGGCGCGTTCGACGTCACGCTGGCGGCCAATGGAGAGATGCTCTCCGGTCGATTCATCCAGGGCGGAACACCGCTGGACATCGCGCTGGCCCGCGTCGAATCGCCCACCACCGTCAATCGCCCGCAAACACCGACGCCGCCGTTTCCATATGTCAGTGAAGACGTGAGCTACATGAACACCGAGGCTGGCGTCACCCTCGCAGGGACGCTGACGCGGCCCGATGGGACCGGCCCCTTCCCCGCAGCGATTCTGATCACCGGCTCGGGGCCGCAGAACCGCAACGAAGAGATCTTCCAACACAAGCCATTTTGGGTCATTGCCGACGCCCTCACCCGCCGCGGCATCGCCGTGCTTCGCGTTGATGATCGCGGTGTCGGCGGTTCCTCCGCCGGCCCGCACCCCGAGCGCGACACCAGTTTCGACTTTGCGGGCGACGTGGAGGCGGGAGTCGCGTTCCTCAAGGCGCGGCCCGAGATCGCATCAGACTCCATTGGGCTGATCGGTCACAGCGAAGGCGGCATGATCGCGCCGATCGTTGCGGCGAGGAATGGTGACGTGGCCTTCATCGTCCTGATGGCTGGTACCGGTGTTCGCGGGGACGCGTTGCTGCTGAGCCAAACCGAAGCCATCATGCGGGCCGACGGCGAGGACGACGTGGCCTGCGAAGCGGCCTCCAAAACCAATGCGCTGCTCTTCAAAGTGCTGTTAGACGAGGACCTCTCTTCCGAAGAGGCCGACGCGGCCATGCGGTCGATCATCACCGCGGACCCCGCCTTTGCAGCGGCCAGTGAAGATGAGCAGGTTGCCGGCATGGAGTCGGCCCTGCAGCAACTGAACAACCCGTGGATGCGAGCATTCATCAGGCATGACCCGAGCATCCCCCTTCGACGCGTGACGTGCCCGGTGCTTGCCATCAATGGCACGCTGGACCTTCAGGTGCCGTGTGAGGCGAACTTGGAGTCCATTCAAGCGGCCCTTGCCCAAGGCGGCAACACCGACGTCACCATCGTGCCGATTCCCGGTCTCAATCATCTGTTCCAGCACAGTGAGACCGGCCGCGTGTCCGAGTATGGCGACATCGAGGAAACCATTTCGGTCGAGGTTCTGGACCTGCTGGCCGACTGGATTGACGATCGATTCCCAAGCCCGCCCACCGCCGCCCGACCGTGAGCCGGCCCGGCCACACCCCGTTTTTGAGGTCGCCGGCCCGGAGCAGGACCGATTCCTGCGTTTGAACTTGCACGCTCGCGTCCATCGCCCTTTCATGGACCACATCCAGTACAGCACTGCATACCGGAGGCACCGCCCATGAGTCACACGAACCGAATCATGATTGCAGCCGCCATCTCGGCATGCGCCCTCCACGCTTCCGCGGACGCCGCCTGCGTGCTGAGTTGGGGCGACTATGAGTTGCTTCCCGATGGAAACGGCTCGGCCGAACTGTACTGGGACTGCCAGGAGTCCATGCTCGCCTTTCAGTTCGACGTCGCCGGCCTGGAACTCACGGGAATTCGCGGTGGCTGGTGCGGCGAAGGCGGATGGCAACTGCACCACGGGGACTCGACCGCCATCGGGTTCACACTCGGGCAACCACCGATGCCACCGACGAGCGGGCCGACTCACTTCGTGACGCTCGATTTCATCGTGACCGCCGACACGCTCGCGTTCGCCGACGACGTCATCTTTGTCGCGCCGCCGGACACTGTCATCGATGTTGACTGGTCCGACACCGTGGATCTGGACACCTGCCCTGCGGACGTCTACCCGAAGGGTGTCGGTGACGGCACGGTCGGCGTGGATGAAGTACTCGCGCTGCTGGGCGATTGGGGCGCACACTCCAGTCCCTTTGACGTCAACGGCGACGGAACGGTCGGCGTCGATGATCTGCTCGCCGTGCTGGAGTCCTGGGGACCGTGCGCCTGACCGTACCGGACCACCTACACGTCGTCGCGCACCTCGTCGGCTTGGCTGGCTTCGGCGTGGCGGTGTGAGACGGCGCGCACCCGCGTCCAGCAGCCCGCCACCAGCACCAGCAGGATTGCCGCGGCCGCATAGTGCCGCATGCCTTCCGTGCTGAGTGATTCAACCGCAGACTCCGCGTCCTGCTCAAGCGTGTCCCACTCCCGCGATGCCCAGGAGCCAGTCCCTTGCCTGGACTGGCACCCAACCATGACCGCCGTCCCGAGCACCAGCACAGTGAGCGATTTCATCATTCAGCCCTCCTCAGTGTTCTCAACGCATCACTGTAGCCCACAACGGCCGCCATCCAACACCAGATTGCCCGCCGGCCGCCTTCTCTGCCTGCCGGCCAGGAACATGCGGACCGAAATCACACACCATTGAGCCGCAAGAAAGTGGGGGGGCCGACGGCCCGTTTCCGCTTTCACGGAACCAGTACTGACAGATGTGGCCCTCTGGGGCGGAAACATGGCGACAGAGGCGATTCGGGCGATCTCGGCCAACCGCCTCACACCAGCCCCAAGCCCGCGCATATGTGGGCCAGACACCGAGTGATGGGCGGCCTGGCCGCCCTTATATAGAGAGCACAGACATGACCCCCACAACCCTCACCACCGCCCTACTGACCGCCACGATCGCCGGCTCTGCCGCAGCAGACGTGGTGACCTCCTACTACAACTCCAGCACCAACTATGGGTTCGAACTCGAGCACATGCCCGACTTCGACCAAGTCCGCGACACCCTCGCTGCCGACTCAAGCGGCGATCCCGGCGGCATGTTCTGTGTGCCCACGGCCCTCACCAATCTGCTCGGCTACGCCGGCACCCATGGCTTTGACGAGTTGATGCACGGCGGCGCGGACTGGGAAGCGGACGAAGACTACGACTACGTCACCACGATCATCGCCAACATGGGCACCCTCGCCGGCACCTCCGGCACGAACGGCACGTCTCACGACCCGGCCTACGAGGCCATGGCGTACTACCTCGAGTGCCGCGTCCCGGGCAGGTTTACCGTCACGGAAAACCTTGCCACTAACACCACCGGGCCGACGCTTCGCAGCATTGCCGAGAACAACGTCAACGGCGCCATCACGGCCCTGTGCTACGGCATCTACGACGACCTTGGCGACGATGTCTGGGGACGCAAGGTTCTGGATCGCAATGGCGGGCACTGCATTTCATTCGTTCGCGGATATCGCAGCGGCTCGACCCGACAGATCGAGTTCATGGATCCGGATGACGACGCCACCTCCGACACCCAGTCCACCTTCGACGCCGAGGCCTACGACGTCGAGGCCGTCAACTACGTCAAGTCCTCGTCGTTGTGGTCTGCCTGGCTGCAAGGCGACCGCACCGGCAGCCGAATCATGCGGACCTGGAACAACAAGTACCGCATGATTGACTCGGTCATACACATCCGGCCTCGCGCGTGTTACTCCTGGGAATCCAGCGAAAGTCAGTGGACCATCATGTGGCCCGACGACATTCGCGACTGGATGCAGGCTCCATCGCCGATCCCCGGCCCCGTTGGCCTGCAGCTCAGCGACTTCACCATCGGTCCCTTCAACAACGCGATCTGGTACCTCGACCAGTATGCCGAAGGCAAGGTCTACGCCACCAGCCTGAGCAACGGCTTCACCAGCACCGTGCCGATTCCGCACCCCAGCGCGTCGCTCGCGTTCGCCCGCGACCATGCCCTCATGGTGCTCGGCGATGGCAAACTCAGCCGGCTCCATCCCTTCAGTAACAGCACCGAAAATGCGCCCGGGCCGCTCACCGTGACCGTGCCCAACGGCCTCACCGAAATGGTCGTGGAGCGAAACGGCGACAACCTCTGGCTCGCGGGACCCCAATCCAACGCGGTATACAAAGTTGCGCAGCGACTCGACCAGGACATGCAAGCCATCGAACTGCCCACCAGTTGGCCCCAGGGTGCGGGCGTTGCTGGCATCGCCGCGGCCGACTCCCCCATTGAAGGCGTCGTCGAGAACTTCGCGCTGATGGCAGACGGCGGCAGCATCATGATCTGCAAACTCGCAG
>CAZSSV010000084.1:0-9574 GCA_964609425.1 uncultured Isosphaeraceae bacterium
GTAGTCCACCAGCGCGGTTTCCTAACTCGTACGCTCGACCATGTCGGCGGCATGCTTGAACCACTTGGTGGCCTTCTCGGGGTGGGGTACGAACGCCCCGGCGTCGTCGCTGGCGCCTTGGTCATCGTCCTGATTCTTGCGTCCAAAGAGGGCCACGCCGTCAGTGCTCCATCGGTCTCGGGGGCTCGGTGTTGATCGAGGCGAGTACGGTACGCCATCGGCCCAGCCCGGGTCAATGCGCGTGCGGGCAGGTCGGGGCCGCTCGCTCTACCATGGATTCGTGCAAATCGACCCGAATGTTCTCGAAATCCTGCCGTACCCGGCTGAGGTTCTGAAGCGAAAGGCCGAGCCGGTTCCTGAGGTGACCGACCAGGTCAGGGCGGTCGCGGCGAGGATGCTCGCACTCATGCACGAGGCGGAAGGCGTTGGTCTTGCGGCCCCGCAGGTTGGCGTGCCGTGGCGGCTCTTTGTGACACGGCACCCCGAGGATCGTGGTGCCGATGGCGGGTGTGTCTTCGTCAATCCTGAAATCGAAGTGCTCGATGCCTCACCAGTCGAAGATATCGAAGGGTGCCTCAGTCTTCCGGGCATCGAGGTGACCGTCCGCAGGCCTGCCTCGGTCAGGATTCGAGCCGCGACGCTGGACGGTGAATCGATCGACATCATTCGGGAGGATCACTTTGCCCGGGTGTACCAGCACGAGACCGATCACCTCGACGGCGTGTTGATCATCGATCGGATGACCACGATGGACCGCCTGCGCAATCGGCGGGCCATTCGCGAGTTGGAGCGAGCCTGACTCCCATGGACCTTGTCTTCTTCGGTTCCGGCGCCTTTGGCATTCCCGTGCTTGAGGATCTGGCGGCGCGGCACGACGTTCGGCTCGTTGTCTCGCAGCCCGATCGTCCGGCCGGCCGGCGGCGGCGCGTGCGCGGCACGCCTGTGGCGTCCCGCGCCGAAGCCCTCGGTCTCAGGGTGCTCCGGACCGAGCGTGCCAATGCAGACGCAGACCGGATACGTGAGGTCTCGGCAGACGTGTGGGTGGTGATCGCCTTCGGGCAAAGACTCTCGGCTTCGCTGTTGGAGAACCGGCTCGCCATCAATCTGCACGCGTCCCTGCTGCCACGCTGGCGCGGCGCAGCGCCGATTCACCACGCCGTGATGGCCGGTGACACCCAAACCGGCGTGTCGGTCATTACCTTGGCCGACCGCATGGACGCCGGCGATGTTCTGGCGTCCCAGACGCTGGAAATCGGCCCGACTGATACGACCGGCGAACTGCATGAGCGGCTCGCGGCCCTCGGCCCGCCCATCATTGAACGCGTGCTCGAGGCCGCATCCGCCGGCGCGTTGGACCGCCGGCCGCAAGACACCGCTGCGGTGACCACAGCGCCCAAACTGGACCGGGCGGCGGCCCACATCGATGTGTCGATGAGTCCCGACACCGCGCGGTGCAGAATCAACGGTTGTTCGCCGTGGCCCGGCTGCGACCTGCTCATCGACGGGGACGTCCTGCGGCTGCTTCGCGCAGCCCCGCACGACGGCCCCTGGACGGCCGGCGCCCTGAGTGAGGATGGCGTGCTGGGTCTGCAAGGGGGGGGGATTCGGCTGATGGACGTGCAGCGGCAGGGCGGCCGCCCCGCGGCGTTTGCCGCCTGGGCGCGTGGACGGCACCACGCCTGGCCGGTGCCATTTGAGACGCCATCATGAAGACGCCGGCATCGCTCTGGGACCTCCTGCTGCCGCACAAGGCGGCCCCGCCACCGCCGCCCAGACGTCGGCGAGCGAGCCAGGATCGATATGACGCCCTGATCGAGGAGATGAAACGCACCTGGGGGATACGCGTACGCAAGTGGCGGACCTCGACCAGCGGCTGCGCCTGGGAGGTACGCGCCAGGGACGGCTCGGTGACGCGGATGATTGAAGCCCCGTACCCCCGTGGGCCCGTTTCGTGCGCAGTCTTCATGCACGAGGTTGGGCACCACGCCATCGGGTTCGCCCGCCAGCGGCTCCGCTGCATGGAAGAGCACCTTGCCTGGGACTGGGCCATTCGTGAAATGGTCGCCCGTGGGATGTCGGTCACCGATCGCGTTCGCGCGCGGCGTGAGCATGCCATGCGATACGCGATGGCCAAGGCGGTTCGGCGCGGTCTCAAGCGGGTGCCTTCGGAACTGGTGCGGTGGCTCCCGGAAGGTGTGGAAGTCGAGACGGCGACGTGAACGTCGACGAACTGGACTACGACCTCCCGCAGGAGTTGATTGCGACCCGGCCCGCCGCATCGCGTGAGGACGCGCGGCTGCTCGTGGCTCGGGTCGGACGGCGGCAGGTGACGCATCACCACATGTCCGACCTTCCCAAGCTTCTGGAAGAAGGTGATCTGCTGGTGAGAAACGACACGTCGGTCCTGGCGGCCCGGCTCGTTGGCACCAGAGCGGCTGGCCCGTCGGGGCGAGGGGGCGGCCGTGTCGAGGGCCTGTTCCTGGGCACCCGCGACGGCCTGTGGCTGGTGCTGTTGACCGCGTCCGGGCGGCTGACCGTTGGTGAACACCTGGAGTTTCGAGGCCCCGAGGGCGACGTCGCGGTGCTCAAACTTCGATCGCGTGAAGGGCGGGCGTGGCTTGCTGCGCCTTCGGAGGCTGATGCGCTGGCACGCGTCGGCCACACGCCGCTGCCGCCCTACATTCTCAAGGCGCGGGCCAGACGCGGCGAAGTGATCGACGACCGGTCAGACCGGGCATGGTATGCAACGACGTTTGCCAGGCCTGATCGATCCGGCTCGGTCGCGGCACCAACGGCGGGGCTGCACCTCACAGACGCGCTCCGAGCAGCGATTCGCGCCCGCGGCGTCCTTGAGGCGGCGGTCACACTTCACGTGGGGGAAGGCACCTTCCGGCCCGTGACGGCGGCGACGTTGGAGGCGCACGACATGCACGGGGAGGCGTGGTCGATTGATGAGGAGACCTCCAAAGTGCTTCGAAAGGGACCGGGGCACGAGGGCAGATTGATCGCCGTGGGGACGACGACGACCCGGTTGCTCGAATCGCTTCCCACCAGTCTGCCGCCCGGTGCCGCGGGCGGGGTCACGGACCTGCTCATTGCGCCAGGGTGGGTGTTTCGAAGGGTTGAAGGCCTTCTTACGAATTTTCATCTTCCGCGCTCGACCTTGCTGGCGCTCGTGGCCGCCAAGACAGGCCTTGCGTTCATGCGAGCGATCTATGCCGAGGCCGTGTCGGAGCGATACCGGTTCTACAGCTACGGGGATGCGATGCTCATACTTCCATGAGCCGTTGGCTGGCCAGTAGGGACCGGCTGGTCGATGTGGACGGCATGGACTACCGTGATCGTGTGAGTGAGCGCCTGCTTGGATTGATGCTCGAAGGACTTGAGGTTGCCGCGGTGCGAGGCGCCGAGCACGTCGCTGCGCGGCGCGTCGTCGAGGACAGCCGCATGGTCCAGCCTGGGGACATCTTCCTGGCCAGGGCCGGCCAGGGGACCGACGGCCGCAGGTTCATCGCCGCGGCCGAGGCGGCCGGAGCGGTGGCGATTCTCAGTGATCAGGAAGGCTGCGCGGCCACGGCCGGACCGGCGCTTCTCGCTGACGATGCTGGGGCGACCGGCGCGATACTTGCCCATCGACTGCAGGGCGACCCGTCGGCCACGGTGGCGGTGATCGGTGTGACCGGGACCAACGGAAAGACGACCGTGAGCACCGTGGCGCAGCATCTCGCGGGTGGCTCGGGCGCATGCGGATTGCTCGGGGGCGTTGTCATGGACGACGGGGCCCGCCGAACCGGCTCCGCACTGACCACGCCCATGGCGGTCGACATCGCAAACTGGCTTGGCGCGACGCGGCAGAACGGATGCGGTGCCGCAGCCATGGAGGTGAGTAGCCATGCGCTCGATCAGGGGCGTGTTCGCGGGGTGCGGTTCACGGCTGCGGTGTGTACCAATCTCTCGGGCGATCATCTGGACTACCACGGAACGATGGAGGCCTATGCCGCCAGCAAGCGATCCCTGTTCCGCGCACTGGGCGCCGAAGCCACCGCCATCATCAATGCCGATGATCCCGCGGCCGCTGCGATCGCTGAGGACACGGCGGCCCGGGTGGTTCGGTGTTCTCTTGATGGCGATGCGGACGTCGAGGGGCGAGTCGTCGCGTTGAATGGCACCGGCACCGTCATGACGGTGGCCGCCGAGGGCCGCGAGGCGACGGCGCATGTGCCGCTGCTGGGCCGGCACAACGCGATGAACGTGCTTCAGGCGGTCGCCGCGGTGCGGGCGATTGGCGTGCCGTTTGAGCTGGCGGTGCAGCGGGTGGCCACGGCGACCAGCCCCAGGGGACGCTTGGAACCCGTCTGTGATCGCCCCCGCGTGCTCATCGACTTCGCGCACACCGACGGCGCGCTGGCGGCGGTGCTCCATGCATTGCGCGGCATCGACTCGGGGCGGATCATCGTCGTCGTCGGTTGCGGGGGCGACCGCGACCGGTCCAAGCGACCACGTATGGCCCAGGTCGCATGTTCCGGGGCCGACTCCGTCTGGTTGACCAGCGACAACCCCCGCACCGAGCCGCCGGAGGACATCCTGCGGGACATGGTTCAGGGCATCCCGGCCGGTCGCCGGAGTGCGGTCATGGTTGAGGTGGACCGCAGGGCAGCCATCGCTGGTGCCATTGCCCAGGCTGGTCCCGATGACTGCGTTCTGATTGCCGGCAAGGGGCATGAGACCGTGCAGCTCGTGGCTGGTGAAGCCATCCCCTTCGACGATCGGGAGGTCGCGGCGGACTGCCTGAGGATGAGGCGGGCCGGCTCGTGAGCATGATGACCATTGGCCAGGCCTGTGAGATGTGTGGGGGCCACGGCGCCGCGCACGATGCGCCTGTGAGCAGTGTTGGTACTGACACCCGCGTGGCGGCACCTGCATCACTGTTCGTCGCCATTGCGGGACCGCGGTTTGATGGCCACGAGCACCTGGATGAGGCGCTCGCCGCTGGCGCGGCGGCGGCGATGGTTCGCCGTGGCACCGTCGGGCCGCCCGGGCTGCCGCTGATCGAAGTAGATGACACGCGAGCAGGCCTGGGGCGGCTCGCCTCGGCCTGGCGCCTCCAACTGGTCAATACCTCGGTGATTGCCGTCACCGGTACCGTTGGCAAGACGAGTACCAAAGACACCCTTGCCACGGTGTGCGCGGTGGGCGGTGAGGTCGCAGCCAGCCCGCGGTCGTTCAATAACGACCTGGGCGTACCCCTGACGATTCTTGCTGCGCGGCCGCACCATGATGTGCTGGTGGCTGAAGTGGGCACCAGCGGGCCTGGCGAAATCGCGCCGCTCGCGGCGATGCTCGCGCCGGATGTGGCGGTCGTCACGCTCGTCGGCCGCGGCCATCTCGCAGGTCTCGGCACGCTCGCTGAGGTTGCCGCGGAAAAGTACACGTTGCTTGAAGCACTCGGGCCAGACGGGACGGGGATCGTCCGTCATCAGGCGTGGCCGCTTCCGGAGTGCGCTGCGGCGGTGACGACGTTTGGACCAGAGCCGACAGCCGATCATGTGCTGACCGACCGAGGCCCCGGCTGGATGGCGTTCGAGAATCGGCGGTGGGAGGTGGGCCTCCCCGGTGGGCACGGCGCACTCAATGCGTTGGCCGCGCTGCTGGCGGCCAGAGCGATCGGGCGGCCAGATGCCGACATCGCCACTGGGCTTGCCAGGGCAACGGCCTCACCGCAACGCATGGACGTCGTGTCGATCGGCACCGTCAGGGTGATAGACGACACATGGAATGCCAATCCTGAGTCCGTCGTGGCCTCGTTGGCGTCGGCGCGTGAGGTGTCCAACGGGCCACTGGTGGTGGTGCTCGGTGACATGCTGGAACTGGGCGCTGACGAGCACCAGCACCACCAGGCGCTCGCGCCCCATGTTGAGAGGCTTGTGAGCACGGGGGCGGTCCGCAGCGTCATGCTGATCGGCCCGGCCATGGGCTCCCTGGCTGGCGCGTTGGGCGCGGCGTGGACGGATGTGGAACGCATTCACGAACCGGTTGGTGATGATGCCTGCATGCGGCGCATCGCGCAGCGAATCCGGCCAGGCGATACCGTCCTGCTCAAGGCTTCGAGGGGCGTGGCCCTCGAGCGAGTGTCCGAGTTGCTTGAAGCCGAAGCGTCGGACAGCGGATGACCGATGAGAATGGAGCGGGATGCTCTACAACCTTCTTCAGTACGGTGATCAGTGGCTCGGGCAGTGGGCGGGGTACTCCCTGCTGCAGGTGCTCTACCAGATCGAGTTTCGGGTCTTCATGGCCGCTCTTGCGTCGTTCATCTTCGTACTGGCCTTGGGCAAGCCCTGTATTCGGTGGTTGATTCGCAAGAAGATCGGTGATGCGCCTGAGTTTGAGCACGCCGATCTGAATGCACTGATGGGCTCCAAGCGGCATACGCCAACGATGGGCGGCATGCTCATCGTCGGCGGCATTCTCTTCTCGACGGTCATGCTGGCGGACCTTCAGAATCGCCATGTGCACTTGTGCCTGATTGTGCTCATATGGCTCGCCGCCGTCGGCGCCCTGGACGACTGGCTCAAACTCACCATTGCCAGCCGCACGCCCGGGTCGCGTGAAGGGTTGAAGGCCTGGGAGAAGCTTCTGTTTCAGTTTGGCATCGGCCTGCTTGCGGCGGTGTTTATCTGGCGGCTTGTAGGCGACAACGCGGCGGCCCGCTCGCTGGTGCTTCCGTTCCAACGCACCTATCAGCCGGAAGCGGAGTCTCTCGTCCTCGAACCTGGTGTCATCGTGCTTGGCATCTGGGTCTTTGTGCCGCTGATCACGTTCTTCATTGCCGGTACGAGCAATGCCGTCAATATCACAGATGGCATGGATGGTCTGGCCCCGGGCACCGTCGCCATTGCCGCGCTCGGGCTGACCGTGCTTGCCTACATCGCGGGGTCGCCCGAGCGGGCACACCTGATGCTGTTTCCGTGGGTTGAAGGGGCATCGGAATTGATGGTCGTGGCAGCAGCGATCGCGGGGGCGTGCCTCGGGTTTCTCTGGTTCAACTGCGCCCCGGCGTCCGTCTTCATGGGCGACACCGGTTCGCTGCCACTCGGTGGCCTGCTTGCGGTCATCGCATGTTCGGTTCGCCAGGAGTTCCTGCTGCTCGTGATTGGGGGCATTTTCTACGTCGAGTTCGCCAGCAGCCTGGCCCAGACCGGCTGGTTCAAGCTCACGCGAAGGATCAGGCGGGATCATGAGGGGCAGCGGCTCTTTCGCTGCGCGCCGATCCACCATCACTTCCATTTGCTCGGATGGCAGGAGGCGCAGGTCGTCGTTCGCTTCTGGATTGTGGCGGCTGTGCTCGTTGTGGCGGCACTGATCCTCACCAAACTTCGCTGAGCGCCTGCTTCAATCCGGAGGCAGGAGTGCGTCGACCGACAGCACGGTGCCTGTCGTGGCGGGCCGGATCACGGGACCCCGCGTGCGGAGCAGTTGGATGAGGTGTGCCATATCGGGTGGAAGCATCGCCTGAAACTCGCGGTCGGCATTCGTGCTCGGGTGCGTGAAGCCCAGCATCGCCGCATGCAGTGCTTGGCGGCTCAGCAACACACGCCTTCGATCTCCTTCGCTCTGGTCTGGCGGCAGGACGTCTCGCACTTCGATGTGGCGACCGCCGTACAGATCATCGCCTGCGATGGGCCAGCCCAGATGTGAGAGGTGAACGCGAATCTGATGGGTCCGGCCGGTTCGGAGTTCAACCTCCACGAGCGAGAAGTCTCCATAGTGCTCGAGCACGCGATAGAGCGTCACGGCCTGCTTGCCCGTGTCATCCCACCTGACGGTGTTGCGGTGCTTGATGGTGGGGTGCTTGCCCAGCGGAAGGTCGATCACATCCGCGGCTGGTTCGACCGCCCCGTGCACGAGCGCCAGGTACCGCTTGCGGGTTCGGCGCTCCTCAAACTGCTTGCCCAGCCTCCAATGCGCAGTCTCATTCTTCGCCACGACCATGACGCCTGTAGTGTGGCGATCCAGGCGATGAACGACGCCTGGCCGCGCCTGGTCGGCGCCGACATCACTCAGGCTACCGCCGCCGGTGTGACGCAGATGCCAGGCGAGCCCGTTGATGAGCGTGCCAGATTGATTCCCCCGCGCCGGGTGGACGATGATGTCGTCGTGCTTGTCGATGATGAGCAGATCGTCGTCTTCGTACAAAATGCTGATCGGGATCTCCTCGGCGGGCAGATCACTCGACGGCGGCGGCGGAAGCATGATGTCCACGACGTCGCCCTTGCGAAGTTTGGTGGAGGCTTTGGGCAGGCGGCCGTTGACCGTCACAGCGGACTCGCTGATCAGCCGCTGAAGCGAGGTTCTGCTGAGCCAGGGAACTCGATCGCCGAGGTATCGATCCAGTCGCTTGTGAAGATCGCGTTGGAGTGTGAAGCGTGCGTGGGCGGGGCCGTCGTCCGAGGAGAACCGTGACGGGTCAACGCTGCCGCCCGATCCGATCGGTCCCTCGGGCCCGGTCACTGCGGGTGGTCGGCGGGCGGTTCGGCGGGCGTCTCAGATGCCGCGTCCGGCGCCGGATCTGCCGGTGGCGCGCTTCCCAGTGGGGGCACGGCCAAACCAGGCGGCGGTGGCGTGCTTCCCAGTGGGGGCACGGCCAGGCCGGGCGGCGGTGACGGCGGGCCTGTGGGAATGGTCGGGGGGGGCGGGGCCTGGGCAAACTGCACTTCTTCAGCAAGTTCCGAGGTTGACTCTGCTCGGGTTGCCGCCTGCTGGGCAAGGGCGGGCATCCAGTCCTGGGCGCGGCTCGCCACCTGGCGATACCTGGATGCGGCCTGCTCGACATCGCCGCGGCACTCAGCCACGGCAGCGAGGCCATTGAGCGCGGCGATGACGACCACGGTCTTGCCACGGGTCCCGTCGTCTTCTGCGAGCACGGCCTCGTAGAGCCGGCCAGCCTGGGTGAGGTGCGCCGCCCTCGCGTCTCCCTCGAGGGGCACAATGGTCTGGCCGTCGTCTGCGATGGTGCGGCCCAATTGAATGTCCCGAAGCAGGGTGTCTGCCGCGGTCAGCCGGGCAATGGCCGAGACCGCGTCGATGCCTGCATGGCGAATCGCGACGTCCTCGAGGGAAGCGGGCTGCACCGTGGTCACCAGGTCCGCCCAGGCTTCGTTCCGCTCGCGTTGTTCCTGTTGCTGCCACCGATTCATCCACAGATAGGCGACGATGAACGCCAGAATGATCAGGGCCCACGTCGGACCCTTGGTCTTGAGCCACTCGACGAAGTCCTCGTTGACTCGGCCTTCATTCAGGTCGGTCTGGTGCACTTGCTCGAGGCGTTTGCGATCTTCTTTGGCGGCCATGATCGAGTGAATTCCCTGCGTTGCCGCCCCTGCCGGGCGAAGGTGACCCAGCATCGTACCGCCTGATGCGTCCAGCCGCGGGCCCCGGAGGTGCATCAGCGATGCCGGCGCAGCGCGGTTTCGATCTGTGCGATGGCGCCGGCGAGGTGGCGGGGATGCCCTTCGGTTTTCAGGAATGCGGGTGCTGTGGCGGCCATGAGCACCCGTCTGATGTCCGCGAGGGCGTG
>CAZSSV010000085.1:0-9318 GCA_964609425.1 uncultured Isosphaeraceae bacterium
ATCCGAATCGCTCAAGTTCTATCTGCGGGTCTTCCGGGTCGAACACCACCAGTTCGTCTCCATCGGCACCACATGAAAACCACCCGTACACGACAGCTGGCTGAAGCGCATTTGCATCACGCAGTTCGACCTTGAGCCGCTCAAACACGGGTTCCGCTTCCTCGTGCAGCACGCGGTGAAACTCTCCGCGGCTCCGCTGGCCCCTGCGGAAGCCCCATTGGCCTCTGAACAGGGCCGTCGTGTTCACGTAGGGGTACACCTCGCTCAGTGGAATATCTCGGACGACCCTCGAGCCGAAGAAGGGCGCTTCGGGCACCGGTGTGTCACTGGCCACATCGCTCCGCCCGATGTCGATCGTCGCAACGTCCCCTTCGCCCCGCTCGGCCGTCTCCATGTGCTCGACCCGCGCAGCCGCGGCCGCCCTGGATGCGAGCCTGCGATCGATTTCAACATCGATCTCACCGCCTCGTCCCTCCGCAAGCGCATCGCAGATGCGAAGACCGTCAAATGCATCTCTGCCGTAGTAGACACGCCCTCCATAGGCATCACGGAGTTGACTCTCACAGTATGAGCGGGAGAGCGCCGCACCACCAAGAAGCACGGGCACGTCGATTGACATTTCATTGAGCGCCCGAAGATTATCCTCCATCACCATGACGCTCTTGACGAGCAGTCCCGACATGCCGATCGCATCGGCGCCGGTTCGCCGCCAGGCCTGCGCAATCTCCTCGATCGTTCGTTTGATCCCGATGTTCTCGACCGTCCACCCGTTGTTGGTCAGGATGATGTCAACGAGGTTCTTTCCGATGTCGTGCACGTCTCCCTTGACGGTCGCCAGCACGACACGGCCCTTGGCCGGCCCCTCGTCCTTGCTCATGTGGGGCTCAAGGTGCCCGACAGCACGCTTCATCACCTCTGCGGACTGAAGAACGAATGGAAGTTGCATCTGGCCGGAGCCGAACAGTTCCCCCACCGTCTTCATACCGGCGAGCAGGTGCTCATTGATGATCTCGAGCGGGGACCACCGCTGCATCGCCTTGTCGAGATGCGTCTCCAGATCCCGTTTCTCGCCCTCAACAACGTGCGCCTGAAGCGTTTCCTCCAGCGACCGCTGAACGTCCGATGGAGCGTCCACCACCCCTTCGTCATCGGCAAAGAGGTCGATGAAGTGCTGCAGCGGGTCATGGGTTTCGTCACTGCACCCGGCAGGAAGACCCGTTCCACCGTGGGTCAGCGCCCGGCGATCGTAAATCACATCAAGCGCCGCCTGCTTTCGTCCGGCGTCGATGCGGTTCATGGGCTGAATCTTGGATGCGTGCACGATGGCCCCGGTCAGACCGGCATCGAGCAACTCCCACAGAAGCACCGAATTGAGCACCTGCCTGGTTGCCGGTTTCAGCCCGAACGAACAATTCGAGAGTCCACAGGTGATCTGAATCTCCGGCCACGCAGCGGAGATCCGCCGCACGCCTTCAACCAGTTCGAGCGAACTGCGGCGGTCGGCATCCATGCCCGTAGAAACGGGCAGGACCAGCGGGTCGATGAAGAGATCCTCAAGGGCGATGCCGTGCACTTCGGTGGCGCGGGCGATGCCTCGGCGCGCTATCTCGAACTTCCGATCGGCTGTGCGGGCCATCGCCTCCTCGGGGTCCTCGTCAATCGTGCCAATCACAAGACCCGCCCCATACGCCACCGCCAGGCGACAGAGACTGTCGAACTTGTCGTCGCCATCCTCAAAGTTCGCGGAATTGATGACGCAGCGCCCGCCGGCATTCCGGAGTCCCGCCTCGATGACCGCGGGCTGTGTGGAGTCGATCATGATCGGCGCATCGACCTGGCGAACCGTCTCGGAGACGATGCGGCCCATGTCGGCCGGCCCATCCCGCCCGGCCTGATCAATGTTGATGTCCAGGCAGTTGGCGCCCTCGCGAACCTGCTGCCTGCCCAGCGAAACCATCTCGTCAAACTGCTCGGCCTCGAGCAGCCGCTTGAACTTGCGACTCCCGGAGGCGTTCATACGCTCTCCGACGATGAAGAACGACTGCTCCTGCCGGTACGGCATGGGCGGGTAGAGGCTCGAACACGACGCGGGCTGTAGTTCGACCGTCCGCTCGGCGCGAGGCGTCTGCGACGCGATGGTCGCCAGCAACTGAATGTGCGCCGGCGTCGTTCCACAGCAGCCGCCGATGATGTCAACGCCCAACCGGCCTACCAGATCGCGGACGGTCTCCGCCAGCGGTTCCGGCGAGAGCGGGAACTGAGTCGTGCCATCGACAAGAACGGGAAGGCCGGCATTGGGCACACAGGAGACGTAGCGATCCCAGTGCCGGCACAGGTACTCAATGTGAGGCACCATCTCCCGCGGGCCGGTCGCGCAGTTGAGCCCGAGCGACGCGATGGGATAGCTCCGCAGGGCCGCAGCGGCGGCCGCAATGTCCGTTCCGAGCAGCATGGTCCCCGTCGATTCGATCGTCACGCTTGCGAAGATGGGGACTCGCCGCGGCGATGTGCCCACCTCGTCCATGGCCCGCTGGCAGGCGTTGATGGCGCATTTGATCTGCAGAAGGTCCTGGGCCGTCTCGATCAACAGGGCATCGACGCCACCGGCCAGCAGTCCGCGGCCCTGGTCGGCATACGAGCGTTCCATGTCGTCCCACCCGACCTGCCCCAACGACACAATTCGGGTGCCCGGTCCGATCGACCCGATGACGAATCGCGGGTGCGCTCGGCTGGCATGCGCGGTGCATGCGGCTCGCGCGATTTCGGCCGCTTCCCGGTTGAGGTCCACAGTCCACGCCGCCAGTTCCGGATCGAACTCACTGAGGACCAGCCGATTGGCCCCAAAGGTATTGGTCTCGACGGCATCGCACCCCGCCGCCAGATACTGCTCATGAATCGATTGGATGAGTTCGGGCCGCGAACGCACGAGCAGGTCGACACAGTTCTCGTGGCCGAGGTAGTCGCGGTCCTCGTCCAGTTCGATGCCTTGCAGCGTCGAGCCCATAGCGCCATCCACCACGAGCGGGCGGCGGGCGAGCACGTCGAGTATCCGTGGTGGCATGTGCGGCAGCATAGCGCGAGGCACACTCGCCTTCAACCGCCTATCCGGATGGACGGATCAAGGGGCCCTGAGACTGCGGCAGCGTATGATCCCCCACCGACATGCCCCTCGCTACAGCCATCGTGACGTGTGCCCTTGCGGCCAGCGCCCCCGCGGCGCCCGCTGTCGGCGCGAGTCCGCTCCCTGACGGCGCGACCGTCCTGCAGCGGTTTGTCCGAGCGGTGGGAGGCGAGCCGGCCATTCGCGATGTGACGGCCATGTCGGTCCGGGGCCGCATTGGTCTGCCGGGCGTTCCCAGGCCTGGCACCTTTCGCTGGAGCGTCGCAGACGGAGGCCGTTGTGCCTTTGACATGGCGTTCCCCAACCTCGGCCGAACCCGTTTCGGCAGCGACGGCCATACCGGATGGGAGGTCATCGAACTTGAGGAAACCGTTCAGCGAGGCAGTTTGACGCTCGAAGAGGTGGACCGCCGCAGACGACGAGCCAACTGGTTTGAACTGGCCCTGACGCTCCCGGCACGTGCCACAAAATTCACAACGCTCGGCCGATCGACCTTCGACGGCATCGACGCGTATGAAGTCCGCATGGTGGATGCATCAGACAGGCCGCACACGCTCTTCTTCGCGGCGGACTCATGGCTGCTGCTCGGCGTGCAGATGAGCGAGCGCGGGCCAACCGGACCGGCGGACGTCACCATCAGATTCTCGGAGTGGTCCCGGGTGGGCCCACTGATGCTGTTTCACCGCGTCTCCATCAATCACGCAGACGTGCACCTGCAGCTCAAGTTCGATTCGATCTCACTTCAGCCCGTACCGGATACCACATTTGCCAGGCCCACCGATGACGACTGACACGGCGCCGGCCATCTCAATGAAGCAGGTGACCAAGCGGTTTGGCGAGGTCACCGCGGTGGACCACCTCGACCTCGATGTCCCGGCCGGAAGCCTGATCGGCTTCCTCGGACCCAATGGGGCAGGCAAGAGCACGACGATTCGCATCATCATGTCCATCATCTACGCCGATGAAGGGTCGGTCCGCGTGCTGGGCAAGTCCGCACTGGACGCCAAGGACCGCATTGGATATCTCCCGGAAGAACGCGGCCTGTACAGGCGTATGCGTGTACGGACCCTGCTGCGGTACATCGGCAGGCTCAAGGGGCTCTCAGGCGAAGACGCAACACGAGCCGCGACGGATTGGATGGAGCGTCTGGAACTTCCTGAGGCGCTCCCGAGGCGCTGCGAGGAACTCTCAAAGGGCCAGCAGCAGAAAGTGCAGTTCGCCGCTGCCGTCCTGCACGACCCCGAGCTCATTGTGCTCGACGAACCATTTTCGGGGCTTGATCCGGTCAACGCCGCGTTGCTGTCGGGCGTCATCAGGCAGTTGCACGATGAAGGACGGACCATCGTCTTCTCAACCCACGTGCTGCATCAGGCCGAGCAGCTGTGTGACCGAATCTTCCTGATCGATCGTGGCACCAAACTGCTGGACGACGATCTCGGCGCCATTCGCGATCGCTTTCGCGAACGCATCGTGACCGTCGACCCCGGTAACGCGGGGCCACTGCCTGCGATTCCAGGCGTGAACCGGATCGATCGGCGTGACGCAGACCGACACATCGAGCTGCATCTGGACGCCACATGCGATGAACGCTCCGTCATGCGGGCCGTACTCGATGCCGCGCCGGTTCGGTCCGTCGCCCTGCGTGAGCCCACCCTGGAAGAAGTCTTCACGAAGCTGGTGCAGGAGCGGCCAGTCTCATGAACAAGCTTCTCATCGTTGCGGCGCGGGAGTTCAGGCATACCGTGCTGACCAAGGCGTTCTTCGTCGGATCTGTCGTGATCCCGGTGCTGATCGTGCTCGTGTCCATCGGGGCCGGCATTTTCCTGAAGCCCAACATCCCGCCGCTCCACGGCACGCTCGCCGTCGTAGACGGCTCCGAGGCCTTCCTGGGCAACCTGCGCTCGCAACTCGCCCCGCCCGAAACCGTGCCGACGATCACGCCACCCGTTCTCGACGGATCACCCGACCAAATGGTCAAAGATGTCATCGAGCAGAGCGAAGCAGCCAAGTCCGCCCAGAACCGGCCCGACACGGCCGAACTCCGCGTCGAATCGCGGCGCGCCAGCGACATTGAAACACTCAAGGTCGCCGTCAGATCAGGTGAGGCAGCGGGCCTCGTGGTGGTTGAAGAAGGAACGCTCGATCCGCACGCCACCGAGCGGGGCGACATTTCGATCTGGGTCACGCCGAAGGCACCGCCGAGCCACCTTGACCTCATCGAGGACGCCGCCGCACGCGCCGCGATCGATGCCCGGCTCATGGGCCTCGGCCTGGAACCCGGCGTCGTGCGGGCCGCCATGAAGGGACCAAACACCGACGTGCTTCGGCTGGGGAGTGAAGGCGGGGAGAAACAGGAGTCCGAAGCCTCCCGGATGCTCGTTCCGATGGGATTCATGATGCTCCTCTGGATCGTCACGTTCACCGGCGGCAACTACCTCATGATGTCCACGATCGAAGAGAAGTCCACTCGAGCCATGGAGGTGCTGCTCAGCGCCATCAGCCCCACGCAGTTGCTTGCAGGGAAGATCCTGGGCTTTGCTGCCGTGTCCGCGGTCATGCTCGGGATGTACATCGCCGTCGTGGCCGTCGTCATGACCGTGTTTGCGGCGCTCAATCTGGTGTCGCCAGGAGATCTGGTATTGGCCGGGGCCTTCTTCGTGCTCGCCTACCTCATGGTGGCGGCCATCATGGCGGGCATTGGCAGCGCGGTCAATGACATCACCGAGGCCCAGTCGTTGATGGGCCCAGCCATGGTCATTCTGATTCTTCCAATGCTGCTCATGCCCGTCGTCACGGAAGACCCCAACGGCACCGTCGCCATGATCGCCAGCTTCGTGCCCCCGGTCTCGCCATTCGTGATGGTGCTCAGGGTTGCAGCCTCGCCCGAGCCACTTCCAACCCTGGAACTCATCGCCACGATTGCCTGGAACCTCACATGCAGCGTTGGGATGATCTGGGCGGCAGGACGCGTGTTCCGAGTCGGCGTGCTGATGCAAGGAAAGCCCCCATCGCCGCTGGAACTGGTCCGGTGGATCAGGTATCGCTGAGGACTGCCGGAGCGCGCCAGCCGGCCATGGCAACGACCGCCGGAAGATTCAACAGCAGATACAGCGTTCCGCCGCCGAACAACACACCCTGGAAGACACCCGGACTCGAAGGCGAAACAGCCAGAATGGCGCCCGCGCCCAGCAGGCCGACCAGGTAGCCGGCTGACCCTGCCGCCTGCACACCGCCCATGTCCAGGGCACCCCGCGTCTTTCTTGACGCCAGCACATACACAGACGGGGCCAAGCCCGCGCCGAAGAGTCCCATCACACCAAGACTCGTCACGATCGCCCACTCTGGCAGCCACTCAGACGCGCCCAGGCCGGCAAACCCGACGACGTATCCAATGACCGACACCACACGGACCGGCAACGGCCCGAGCCGGTCCGCCAGCAGCCCCGCGGGCCAGGCGCCAAGCGCCATGAGGATCAGCACGCCCGCGAGCACGCTGCCGACCATGCGCTCCTGCATACCGATGAATGTCACCAGGTAGAGCGTCGCCGTGACCGTGACGATCGCGGCGAGCGAGCGATCGCTGAAACTGAAGACGAGGGTCGGCCAGTACCGCACCGCCGTCGTCGATGCAGGCGTCGCTGCCCATTCCCGTCGAAGCAGTCCACCCGAGCATCCGGCCGCCACGGCAAGCAGCAGTGACAACAAGGCTCCGATGAGGAAAACAGTCGCCTGGAGGGTGCTCACGAGCAAGCCGCCGAGGGCAAAGCCGATGGCGAGTCCGAGCAATACAGCCAGTGTCGCGGGACCGTATCGACGACCGGCCCGGCCGGCGCCGCCCAGTTCAAGGAGGCCCAGCAGTACGGCCAGCGTCACCATGTCGCACGCGCCTGCCACGCACCGGAGCGTCATGGCGGCGGCCCAGGGAACCGGCGCCGAGAGCCCTGCCAGGACGATCGCGTTGAGCAGTGATGCGGCGGCGATGATGCGGCCCGCGGAGCACCGCCGCTCGATCGGGCGTAACAGCGGGACCACCAAGACGGCTCCGACCAAGGCCATGCCGGCAAACCAGTGCGCATCGGCAAGCGTCACACCCCACCGATCGACGACGGCCGCCTTGAGGGCGATGGGAACCAGGCCGTCGGGGAGCGTGGCCAACCCAATGAGCAGGCTGATCGCAAGCGTTCTCCGCGCACCGGGCAGCGCGGGGCCATGGTCCGAGCCAGGGGGTGTGGGTGATGGAGCCTCCGCCGCTCCCGTCGCAGCGTCGGTCTGATCCGAGGCGGCGATGGCGTTATTCTGCTCGACGGGCCCTGTGCTCGACATGGTCGGTCCGGCTCCTCAACCCACACAGTCCAGCAGGTCCCGCAACCCGCAGGGACGAAGGGCGAAGATACCATGGCAGACAAGCGGTACACATCAGCCCATGCAGCCTTGGACGGATTGACCAGGAATGACATGATCGTGGCGGTCGGAGGCTTCGGACTCTGCGGTATTCCCGAGCAACTCATCATCGCGTTGCGGGACTCCGGCGTCACCGGCCTGACGGCGGTCTCCAACAATGCAGGCGTCGATGAGTGGGGGCTCGGCCTGTTGTTGCAGTCTCGCCAGATCAAACGCATGGTCAGTTCCTACGTGGGCGAGAATGCGGAGTTTGAGCGGCAGTTTCTGGCCGGCGAACTCGAAGTCGAGTTCACACCGCAGGGCACCCTTGCCGAGCGGATGCGAGCAGGCGGTGCCGGCATTCCGGGCTTCTATACGCGAACCGGCATCGGTACGATCGTCGCGGAGGGGAAGGAACACCGCGACTTCGACGGCGTCCCCCACGTGCTGGAGGCTGGCATTCGGGCCGACTTGGCCCTGGTCAAGGCGTGGAAGGCCGATGAGTCCGGCAACCTCATCTACCGGAAGACGGCGAGGAACTTCAATCCGGCTGCGGCCATGTGCGGCGCGGTGACGCTGGCGGAAGTCGAGGAGATCGTCCCCGTCGGCGGCCTCGACCCCGATACCGTGCACACACCCGGCATCTTTGTCGATCGAATCGTCCAAACCGTCCCTGAGAAGCGTATCGAGCAACGAACCACGGCCTGAAGGCCCGCCACCGGTCCATGGGTGCCGACCGAAGATCCGGCGATACAATCGCCGACCAATCCACGGTTTCGGTGCCATACGCTGGCACGTCGGCCGTTGGAGACCCCACGACCCCGCCTCGGTACCCGGTTTCGTCCAGCCGACGCCCAGTGACCCAGGCCCGTTACCCAGAGAGCATTCGGAGCCCCCCATGCCCGTCCAACGACCGACCCACACCATTGCCTGCATCCTCGGCGTGTGCATGTTTGCTGCTGCCAGCCTCGCTCAGGGGGTCTCAGGCATCCCGGGCCTCCTGAAGCCCGAGTACTTCAGCCGCGACCTGCTCCTGTTCATCGAGGGGCTCAACCTGACCGAAGAGCAGCAGGCGATCACCGAGGTCATCTTCGACGACTACGAGCGCGAGTTTCATCTGGGGCTCGACGCCATGCAGGGCCAGGTTGAAGACGTCGCCCACAGTGTGGGCGAACTCGGCGATGACAAGGACGCCATCGTTGCAGCCGTGCTTGCACCCATTCAAGGCTGGGCCGGTCAGCGGGATGTCCTCGGCAGGCAACTCGTCGAAAACGTCCGCGTCATTCTCGACGCCGATCAACAGGCCCTCTGGACAGCATTCAACCGCAGGCTGGAGCGAGAGAAGATGCTCCCCCAGGGCGAGTT
The DNA here is from genome assembly GCA_964609425.1 of uncultured Isosphaeraceae bacterium. Lineage (GTDB taxonomy): Bacteria > Planctomycetota > Phycisphaerae > Phycisphaerales > SM1A02 > UBA12567. The sequence continues at coordinate 8,867 of CAZSSV010000085.1, forward strand.
GTGGGGCGAGAGTACGAATCTCGAACACATCCTGCGAGATCTTCCCTACGAAGTGCGACCGAACTCGCACGTTGCCCTGGCGATGTCCGAGTGGGAAGCCACCCTGGGAACCGCGCTTCGGGCACGGGCCGATATCTCTCATCAGGGGCTGAATCTCATCCAGCAGATCAAGTCCGAGTCATCCAATAGCGACGACCTCAAGAGACGTCGAAAGGAACTTGAACTGCGTATCGAGATTCGGGACATCAACGACGCGACCATCGAAATCATCGCGCCCCTGCTCGGGCCGGATGGTCCGAGGTTTCGCCGAAAGGCGCTTCAATTCGGATATGCGCGCATCTTCCGCGTCACGCCTGAAGAGCGCATCTTCAATGCGGCCCTCGACAACCCAACGGTCCGCGAGAACACATCCCTGCTCGCGGCCGTCCAGGACCTCCACGCGGCGTTCATGG
>CAZSSV010000086.1:0-9209 GCA_964609425.1 uncultured Isosphaeraceae bacterium
CTCAACCAAATCAAACGTTGGAGGGTGGAAAGGTGTTGGTGTATTTATCGCAGGGTGGTGAACGGTTATTTGTGGTACCGGATTTAAAACATTGTTTGGTATTGGATGTTTTGAAGTATTTTGATAATGAGAATGTTCGCATTGATGCCAACCCGGAGCATCATGAAGGACCGAAGGCCGGTGCGGACCATGGCCCCCGGCTTGAGCACATGATCCTTGGCCGCTGCGGTCCACGCGGACTCGGCATCGGAACGCCACTGCACTTTGCCCTCGACTTCCATGACGACAGCCCGAAGCACGCGCGTCTCGCCTTCCGGGAGTTCCTTGGCGGCCTCAAGCGCCACCGTCTTCAGGGCCGCGAGCCTCGCTTGAATGGACTGCCGCGCCGACGGAGCGATGGGTTGCAGCGACTGCTGAGGTGTCGATGTCTCAATCGGCGCGTCGTCCTGAGCCATCGCTCCAGGGACGAGCAGGCCTGCACAGAGGAACATCACGAGGCTTCGATGGGTCATTCGGCGTCCTCACCTTTCCCGGCCGGGCCGTCCTGGGCCGTATCGGCCTCGCTGGACGGTGTGGCCGGTGTACCCGGTGTCTCCTCGACGTGCGCCGAGGGCGGCACCGCGGCCTGAGCCGCACGAGCGGCCCACGCGTGGTCGATGGCCTGACGCTGCTCGACAGCGGCGAGCAGCGCGATGAATTCGGCCCCACTCAGGGCCTCGTGCTCAGTTATGCCGGGAATCAGTCCCATGTGAACCAGTTCTCTGGTTGCGTAGCGAGAATTCACCCCGAATATCCGCATGGACAGGCCACCCTGCACATCCAGGATGCGGCACACGAATGCGGCAATGAAGCCCATACGGGCCGATTCCGTGGCGGGCGGCGCGTCTCCAGTCAGCCATCCGGCCGATCTGGCTGCCTCAACGCGTGCCTCATAGGAGTCGGCAGCTGGTGCGGTCCCGACCAGCAGCAGCAGTCCGTGGACCGCGTCGTCATTGGTCGTGACGGCTTGGGCCTCCAGCGAGTCCCAGAAATCCAGCGACTCGCCGGCCGTCGGGTACGCAGCGGCCGCCGGCGTCTCGATGGTCGTGCGCGTCGTCAATTCGCACCCGGCCGTGGCCGCGGCGACCAGCAGCGCGGAGGCGAGCAGAGCATGATCAGAACGCATAGCTGATGCCTCCGTACAGGAATTGGCGAACATCGGCGATCGGGGCCGGGTTGCCCTGATTGGGCACGAAGAGGCCGTATCTGAAGTTGAAACTGACGTCGCTGGTGATGCGCCAGTCGATACGCAGATCGCACTCCCAGCCGACGAACCGACTGTTGGTGGACGGTGCCGAGATGGGCGCATTGGTGGCGGTTTTGCCGAGGAGGAAGAAGTCCGCGCCCACCCGGAAGTCATCCGGGCGGCGTGGGTTGATGGGAATCCCAGTGCTTGCACCAACCCGCGCCATCAGGAGATTGGTCATGCTCGGAGCCAGTGCCAGACCAGTATTGATGTAGCCGAGGCTGTTGAACGCGTTGTCCGGAGACCCAGGCCAGTTTCCGCCGATTGTTCCGCTGCTTGAGAGCCGGTCGCCGTCGCCCGTTCCGAAACCGAGCGTGGCCTCAAACCTGGTCATCTGCGGGTCGCGGAGCAGGTACACCATATTGAGCACGCCGGCCCACGCATCGATGTTCTCCTGAGTCTGTAACGGACCCGCCGGTGTGACGATTGGCGTTGAGGTGCCGGTGCCCGACTCATGGCATAACTCGAGGGTGTAGAGAAACTGATTCCCGATCGAGCCGTCGGTCCCGAATGAGAGGTACTGGGAGTCATACTGGAACTGTGTCGGCCCGAAGAACGGCAATACCACGCTGTCGTCATTGTGGTCGGTCTGTACGAAGTACGACACGAATGGTGAAAGCTCCGGAGCAAGCTCGTACTGGCCGCGAACGGCCCAGATGTGCCGATTGGTGTCGGTGTCGTAGTTGGGGCGGCTGACATCGAAGTCGTAGAGGCCACTTCGGGCCGAGACTCCGACAACGCTCTCGAAGGAGAGTGCGTCCCACTCTGCTCGCATCTTGGCCCCGTAGATGTCGTTGCTCCAGACGAGGCCGGAATTCCAGGTTACGAACTGTCGACCTGCGCGGATGTTGAAGTCGAACGGGCCGGCGGAGCCTTCGTTTGACCGCTGCCAGTCGCCGAGGTCGAACTGATACCAGTAGCGATTGCCGATTGGCTCGATCCAACCATTGTTGCTGTTGTCGCTGTTGTAATACTGGTTGTAGAGGAACCGCAGATTGCCAAAGACGCGGTGCCCACCGGCGGCGGTTGCCTGGAGGTACACATTGGCTTCGTATGTGCGAAGTCCGTACGGTTGAAAGTTCGCCCCGTCTAACTTCGCCCAGCCGAAGCGGAGAGAAGCGCCGTAGTCCAGGGTGAGTTGTTCGCCGAACGTCTGGCCTCGGTGATCCGAGAGTCGGCGGTCAATCTCGGCGTCGAGCATCTCCTGTTCGATGCGATTGAGCAGTGCGGTTTCGCGATTCTGCGCGGTGGCTTCGGTGGACGTCATCCCGACAGCCGACGCCACCAACACCGCGGTCAGCCCGCGGAGGAGCGATTGAAGTGAAGGCACGAGACCTCCTCCCGTGAAACGCGGTAAGAGGAGACCCGGCCGAACCATCCGTGGCCGCCGGCAGCATCCTGGAGTGCGTTCGGCCGAAGTCTACCAATCGGAGGCTTTCATTGGCACGGACCCACGGTTCATGCGACCATGGAGCCCATGAGGATCATCGTCACAGGCGTAGGGGACGCATTCAGTGCCCGCTCGTTCGGGTCCAGTGCTGTGATTGAGGCTCCACGGGGTCTGGTGGCCATCGACTGCCCAGGGCATGTGCTGGCGATGTACCACGCGGCGTCCGAGGCCAGTGGTGTGGCCATCGACGTCGGCCGCATCAACGACATCCTGCTCACCCACCTGCATGGAGATCACAGCAACGGTCTCGAGACGATTGGGTTCATGCGACGGTTTCTCGGCTCGTCGCCGCAGCCCCCTCGGATCCACGCGCTCCCGGAAGTCATCGACCGTCTGTGGGAGAAGTTGGCCCCGGGGATGGACGGCAGTGGCAGTGGCCTGGAGGATTACTTTGACCCGAGGCCGATGGAGCCCGGGGACACACGTGACGTGGCGGGGGTGGAGGTGGCGTGCCGCCGAGCCCGCCATTCCGTACCGACCGCAGGCTTCCTCATCGGCGACGGAGCCTTCCAGGTCGGATGGTCGGGTGACACGGAGTTCGAGCAGGCGCACGTGAACTGGCTTTCGTCAGCGTCGCTCATCGTGCACGAGTGCGGAGCGCAGTTCAAGCACACGGCCTGGGAAGAGTTGGACGCATTGCCCGAGGCGGTCAAGGCGAAGATTCGGCTCATTCACATCCCCGATGAGGTCAACACGCCTGACGGGCCGATGCGTCCGTTGAAGCAGGGCGAGGTTCTTCAGGCGTAGTCCGGCACGCGGGCTGGCAAGGCCGGCTCGACTACAATGCGGGCTTCCGGGGCAGGACGTTTGAGAAGGACACAAGGCGCATGGAGCAGTGCATGGTCGATCTTCCTACTCCCGCAGATACCGGTGTACAGGACGGCGGGGGGTTCGAGTGCCGTCACATCGGCCCCGATGCCCGAGAGATCAGGGCGATGCTCGATCACATCGGATGCGAGTCGCTCGCGGACGTGATGGAGCGGGCCATGCCCGACGAGATTCGGTGTGTCGAACCCGCCGGATATCCAGCACTGTCGGAGGCCCAAGCCCTGGCGAAGCTCTGGACCATGGCCGAGCGCAACGTGGTGGCGCGCTCGTGTATCGGGATGGGCTATCACGATGTTGTGCTGCCGCCAGTGCTGCTGCGATCCATCCTCGAGAATCCGTGCTGGTATACGCAGTACACGCCGTACCAATCCGAGATCTCTCAAGGCCGCCTCGAGGCGCTCCTCAATTTTCAGACGCTGGTTGCAGACCTGACTGGTCTGCCCGTGGCCAACGCGTCGCTTCTGGACGAAGGTACAGCTGCGGCCGAGGCCATGTTGATGTGTCGTCAGATCGCCCGTGGTGATCGACGGCGGTTCATCGTGTCGGACCAGTGCCACCCTCAGACCATCGCTGTGCTTGAAGGCCGCGCCGAACCACTTGGCATCACGCTCGACGTGTGCGATGTGCTCGGGCCTGTCGACTTCGCCGGCGCGTTTGGCGTCCTCGTCCAACAGCCCGATACCCGTGGCCGCCTGCAGGATTGGACCTCGCTCACAGCCGCTGCTTCTGAAGCGGGCGTGGTGAGTGTCGCAGCGGCGGACCCGTTGTCGCTGGCCATCGTGACGCCACCGGGCGAGATGGGCTTTGACATCGCGGTGGGGTCCATGCAGCGATTTGGCGTTCCGATGGGGTTCGGTGGGCCGCATGCGGCCTACATGGCGACCCGAGAGGCACACGTCAGAAAGATGCCGGGCCGGATCATCGGCGTCTCTCGAGACGCGACCGGGGCGCCGGCGCTGCGAATGGCGATTCAAACCAGAGAGCAGCACATCAAGCGGGACCGTGCCACCAGCAACATCTGTACCTCGCAGGTGCTGCTGGCGATCATGGCATCCATGTATGCGGTCTGGCACGGCCCGGCGGGCCTGCGTCGCATCGCCGATCGAACGCGGGGCCATACCGAGCGATTCGCTGCCGCGCTTGTTGCTGCCGGCATGGATGTTCTCGCGTGCGAGAGATTCGATTCGGTCACCATCAAGACCGCGACAGCATCGGACGCCGACGCCATGCTCGCCAACGGGCTCGAAGCGGGTTTCAATGTGCGGCGGTTCCCGGACTCGTGCGAGGTTGGCGTGTCGTTCGATGAGACGACAACCGCGGAAGATGTACAGGCGTTGGCCGCTGCGTTGACCTCAGGGGGTACGTCTCCCGAGATCGACACACCGGCGCTCGCGAAATCGCTGGAACGTGAGAGTGGGTATCTGTTGGACGACGTGTTCAACTCACACCAGAGCGAAACGAAGATGCTTCGCTACATCACGCAGTTGCAGTCGCGAGATCTGTCGCTTGCCCATTCGATGATTCCCCTCGGCTCTTGCACGATGAAGCTCAATGCCACCTCGGAGATGCTTCCAATCAGTTGGCGGACGTTTGGAGGGCTGCACCCATTCGCGCCGCGTGACCAATGGGAGGGATACGCGGAGCTGTTCGAGCAGCTTGAGCGACGGCTTGCGAAACTCACCGGGTTTCATGCCGTCTCGCTGCAACCGAACGCCGGGTCTCAGGGTGAGTACGCCGGTCTTCTGGCGATTCGCGCCTGGCACCGGTCCAGAGGTGACACAGAACGGGATGTCTGCCTCATACCGATGTCGGCCCACGGCACCAATCCGGCCAGTGCCATCGTCGCTGGGTTCAAGGTCGTTCCGGTCGCATGCGACGCGGGCGACATTTCTCTCGAGGATCTCGCGGACAAGATCGCTGCTCATCGGGGGCGTATTGGCGCCATCATGATCACCTATCCGTCGACGCACGGCGTGTTCGAAAAGACCATCGGTCAGATTTGCGACCTGGTGCATGAAGCTGGTGGCCAGGTCTACCTTGACGGGGCGAACCTCAATGCCATGCTCGGCTACGCCCGGCCCGGGGACATCGGGGCTGATGTGTGCCATCTCAATCTGCACAAGACGTTCTGTATTCCGCACGGTGGCGGGGGCCCAGGGATGGGACCGATCGCGACGGCGCAGCACCTGACTCCGTTCCTTCCCGGGCACCCTGTGTCCGATGCGGACCGTCCAGAGGCCATCCACCCGGTGTCGGCTGCGGCGTGGGGCAGCGCCAGCATTCTTCCCATCTCGTGGATGTACATCATGATGATGGGCGACGCGGGGTTGGCCCGGGCCTCGGCTGTTTCAGTGCTGTCGGCGAACTACATGGCGGCGAGGCTTGGCGGGCACTTCCCGGTGCTGTTTCGCAACCCGGTTGGATTCTGCGCCCATGAGTTCATCATCGACCTGCGGGCCTTCGACAAGACTGCGGATATCAAACCGGACGACGTGGCAAAGCGATTGATGGACTACGGCTTCCACGCCCCAACCATGTCCTGGCCTGTTCCCGGAACCCTCATGATCGAACCGACCGAGAGCGAGTCGCTCGCCGAGCTCGATCGCTATTGCGATGCGCTCATCGCCACTCGCGAGGAAATCGCCGCCATCGAGACCGGGCAGGCGGACCGGAAGGACAACGTGCTGCGGAACGCGCCCCACTCACTGGCCATGATGACCGCCGATGCGTGGCCCCATCCGTACGCCCGGGAAGAAGCCGCCTGGCCCCTTCCATGGTTGCGGACGCGAAAGTTCTGGCCACCGGTTGCGCGGGTTGACAATCCGTGGGGCGATCGCAATCTCGCATGCACATGCGAGGGGATGGACGTGTTCAGCCAGGGCTGATCGGGCTGGTCAACCCAGAATGCGAAAGCGGATGGTTTCATCCATCGCGGAAATACGATTGCCGAGCGACTCCGCGTCCACGCGATCAATGTCGAGAATGACATACGACACGTCACCCATGCTCTGCAGGTACTCGGCATGGATGTTGGCTCCGGCGTCGGCGATGATCGTGTGAAGACCGCTCAGAACGCCGGGTACGTTGCGATGAAAGTGAAGGATTCGAACATGCTCGGGCTTGTGCCCCGGCAGATCGACCTCGGGCACGTTGACCGCGGCTGACGTCGTCCCTGTGGTGAGGTATCTGATGAGCTTGGAGGCGACATCGATACCGATCTGAGCCTGTGCTTCTTCGGTGCTTCCCCCAACGTGAGGCGTCAGAATGACGTTGCGGCATCCGGCGAGCGGGCACTGGAACGGCTCATCGTTGGTGCCGGGTTCCTCGGGGAAGACGTCGAGTGCTGCGCCACCAATGTGATGGGACTCGATGGCCGACCGTAAGGCGGTCAGATCGACAACCGAGCCGCGGGCATTGTTGATCAGGGCTGCCCCAGGCTTCATGGTCGCGATGGCGGCCGCATCAATCATGTGGTGCGTGGATGGCGTCGCCGGAACGTGCAATGAGACGACGTCTGCCGATGACAGCAGCGCGTCGAGCGACTCGCATGGCTGGGCGTTTCCCAACGCCATGCGGGGAAGAACGTCGTAGTACAGAACTCGCATTCCCAGAGCCTCTGCGAGCACGGACACCTGCGATCCAATGTGCCCGTATCCGACGATTCCGAGCACGCGGCCTCGCACTTCGTGAGCACCCGTGGCGGACTTGCTCCAATGGCCGCCGTGCAGTCCCATCGATCTGTCCATCAGGCGTCGGTGCAATGCGATGACCTCGGCGATGGTCAGTTCGGCGACGCTTCGGGTATTGGAAAACGGAGAGTTGAAGACGACCGTCCCGGACGCCGCAGCTGCATTGAGATCAACCTGGTTGGTTCCGATGCAGAAACAGCCGATGGCTTCAAGGTCGTTCGCGGCGGCGAGGACGTCCGCCGTGATGCTGCTCTTGGAGCGAACACCGAGCACCCGAACACCGCCGAGGGCCTTTGTGAGGCTCGGCCCACTGAGCCCGCCATCGATGCGGGCCACGCTCAACCCGGCCTCTGTGAGGGCACGCTCAGCGTCAGCGTGAATCTTCTCAAGCAGCAAGACGTCCGGCACGTCAGTGACCCTCCCTGAGTCGTTCGCATGCGGCCCCGGCGTCGCGGCCCAGCATGGTGGCGTCGATACTGCTGCCCACCGCCCGCCGCATCCAGGCATCGGGGGTCAGCCTGCCGATGGCGCAGATGCGGTGCGTTTCGGTCGCCAGGTCGCGATCCTTGACAAAGCTGCGGACCTGATGGCTGATGATGTGGCCCAGCGCGTAGTCGGCCAGGTACAGCGGATAGGCAATCATGTGTTGGTATGCGGCAAGGGTGGCGTACGGGTCCGGTCCGAAGTGCTCGGCATAGTGGGTCGACCACAACGCTTCGGCGACGTGCAACACGTGCTCGCGGAGCGACTCGGCGTCCGCCGTCGGATTGGCGTACAGCCATCTCCAGACACGCAACTCCAGCAGTGCCGGGCCGGCGATCTGACAGGCTGAGAGCATGGTCTCGACCGTCGTTGTGTCGTCCTTCAACGCGGCATCTTCCTCGATGCCAAGCACCTGAGGCGCGAGCGCCTGGTAGAGAAACGCGAATGCTTCGGTGCACGCGGTGTTTGGGACGCCCCGAAGTGCGGGCCGCGGAACAAAGTGGGTCGAACAGAGTTGTTCGAGATTGTGCCCAAGTTCATGCATCGCGGTATCGAAGCCGTCCCACCCGAGTTCGAGATCAAGGCTGTTGGTCCTCAGCCATGCGTCGTACTCAGGGAGGTGTGGCCGCATGGCATGTCCGGCGCCGCGGGCGATTTCAACCTTGACGCGGCTGCCGAGGAAGTCTGCAGCCCCTTTGGGGAACCCCAGGCTGCGGAGCACTTCGGGAAGTGCCAACTGAAGCCCGCGATGATCTCCGAACCGCGCTCGCACCTTGGCGTCGAGTTCCGCCACAGAGTCCTGTTTGGAGATCTGGTCAAAGTAGATGTCATGCGCTTCGAGGGGTCGTTGGAGACGCTCGCCGATCAAGGCGCTGAGGTCCCGTCTGGCCGGTGATGCGAGCAAGTCCGAAAGCAGCGACTCAACGGTGTCCTCGGGGATCTCACGCTGGAGGGCGAACTTGCGGGCAATGGCCGTTGGGTGTTCGGGGTGGTGTTCGTCGAAGGCTTTGGCGACCGTGAACATGTCGAGCCACCGCTCATACCGCTCGAGCCCAAACACATCTGTCGGGACGGACCCGCCAATGGTGTTGGACTGTGGGTCCCAATCGCCCCGATCTTCGCCTTCCATGATTGAGAGGGGGATCGTGCCGTCGATGTGCCGCCGCATCACCCACATGACCGCGCGTTGCTGCTCCAGACCGTCCGGGTCGGAGTAGCCACCGCGAACTTCCTCGCGGATGATCCAGTGGGCCAGTAACTTTCGATTGGCGTCGAACGGCCGTATGCCGTCGGGAGTTACGAGCGTCCCGACAGGAACATGAAAGTCGGAGACGTAGGTGTCGGCCCGGTGTCCGAGTTCGCGCGCGAGTTCCGATACCTCCGGGGGAATCCTGGGTCCGAAGGCGCGACAGATTCGGACACTGGCCCATTGCTCGGAAGACCACTGGTCGCCGTCTCGCAGCATCTCATCTAG
>CAZSSV010000087.1:0-9164 GCA_964609425.1 uncultured Isosphaeraceae bacterium
GTGGATTGGGCTGGTTGCTGTGGGGCAGTTTCGGGCTGTTCGCCCTGCTGACGGTCAACTCGGTCTACCTGGTTGGTATCCGGGTGCTGGGCCTGTCTACCGGCGCCTCGTATGAGAACTGGTTTTATCTGACGATGTTCCTGGCCCATCTGATCCTGGGGCTGGTGATCATTCTGCCGGTGATTGCGTTCGGGATTGCCCACATGCGGCGGGTGAGCGATCATCCGAACCGCCGAGCGGTCAAGGCGGGGTACGCCCTCTTCGCGGCGGCCCTCATTGTGTTGGGGACCGGGCTGGTACTTGTGAGGATCGAAGGCTTGATCGACGTCCGCGATCCGGCACTTCGGTCGGCCGCGTGGTGGCTCCACGTACTGGTGCCACTGCTGGTGATCTGGCTCTTTGTGCTGCACCGTCTTGCGGGCAGGCGGATCAAGTGGGGTGTCGGCCTGACTTGGGCTGGCATCGCGGCCGGCTTCGCCGTTGTCATGTTGACCATGCAGTCTCAGGATCCCCGCAAGTGGAACGTCGAGGGGAATGCGGCGGGAGATCAGTATTTCTTCCCGTCTCTGGCCAGGACGGTGAGTGGAGATTTCATTCCGGCTCACGTTCTGGACAACGATGCCTACTGTCTCGAGTGTCACGCGGACATTCATGACTCATGGATGCACAGTGTGCACCGATTCTCATCCTTCAACAACCCGGTCTATCTCGCGTCGGTCAGCGAAACGCGAGAGGTCGCCATGGAGCGTGACGGGGATGTCGCGGCATCTCGGTTCTGCGCGGGGTGTCACGATCCGGTGCCGTTCTTCAGTGGTGCGTTCAACGATCCGGATTACGACATGGTCCACGATCCAACGGCCCACGCTGGTGTCACATGCACGGCATGCCACGGAATCACGCACGTCAACTCGCCCCGCGGAAACGCCGACTACACGATTGACGAACCACCGCACTATCCGTTCACCTTCAGCGAGGATCCGATCCTTCGGTGGGTGAACAGGCAATTGGTGATGTCAAAGCCCGAGTTTCATAAGAAGTCGTTTCTCAAGCCACTTCACCAGACCGACATCTTCTGTGGCACGTGTCACAAGGTGCATCTGCCGGAAGAACTCAATCAGTACAAGTGGCTGCGTGGACAGGACCATCAGGATGCATTCAGGCTGAGCGGTGTGTCGGGGCACGGCATCGGAAGCTTTTACTATCCACCGGTGGCGCAGGTCAATTGCAATGACTGCCACATGCCGCTGATGGCCTCGGATGACTTTGGGGCGGCGGCGCGCGACGACAGTGGTGAACTGACGGTGCATGACCACATGTTCCCGTCGGCGAACACCGCGATTCCACGACTGGTGGACATGCCTCGATCAGATGAGGCGATTGAGAAGCACCGTGAGTTTCTTGAGGGTGTCATGCGGGTCGATCTCTTTGGCGTTCACGAGGGTGGCACCATTGCCGACGAATTGGTGGGCCCGCTCGGTCCGGATGTGGCTCCGCTGCTGCAACCGGGCGGCGAATACCTGCTGGACGCGGTGATTCGGACCGTCAAGATGGGTCATGTGTTCACCCAGGGCACCGCTGACTCAAACCAGGTCTGGATGGATGTGGAGGTTCTGTGTGGCGATGAGATCATCGGCACCAGCGGCGCGGTCGATGACCAGGGCGTCGTCGATCCATGGTCGCACTTTGTCAATGCATTTGTGATCGACCGAGAGGGCCGGAGGATTTCGAGGCGGAACGCGCAGGACATCTTTACGGCGCTCTACAACAACCAGATCCCACCAGGAGCGGCGGAGGTGGTGCACTATCGCTTCCGAGTGCCCGACCAGTGCGAAGAGCCGGTGACAATTCGGGCATCGTTGAAGTACCGAAAGTTCGACACGGAGCTCATGCGGTTTGTGTTGGAAGACCCCGCGTGGGCGAATGATCTTCCGGTGACCGTGCTTGCGACAGACGAAGTCACGCTTCCGGTCGCGGGTGGACCTTCGACCCCTGCCGTGCGGTCACGTGATCTGCCAGAGTGGGTGCGGTGGAACGACTACGGAATCGGACTGTTCCGAAAGGGCGGGTCGGGAGAACTTCGGGGGGCCGAGGAGGCGTTTGAGAGGGTCGAGGCGTTGGGACGACCCGATGGCCCCATCAACCTCGCCAGGGTCTATCTGAAGGAAGGCCGCGTGACGGAAGATGCCCCGGCTGCGCTGGCGCGGGCCGATGCCATGGACGATCCGGCGGCGCGGGAGTGGCACCTTCTGTGGTTCGGTGGACAGGTGGACAGGCAGAACGGCCGCCTGGACGAAGCGATCGCCAAGTACCGGCAAGTGATTGAGGGTGGGTTTGCCCAGGTAGCCGGACGCGGGTTTGACTTCTCTGAGGACTGGCGGGTTCTCAACGAATTGGGCAGCACGTTGTACCAGCGGGCCCGCGCCGCCAGAGGGCCACAGCACCATGAAACGCGAACACGCTACCTCGAGGAGGCGGCGGACGTCTTTCGGGAGAGTCTCGCGCTCGATCCGGAGAGTGTTCAGGCTCACTTCGGACTCATGCAGGTGATGCGAGATCTCGGCGATGAAGAGGCCGCTCGGCGGCACGAGGCGGCGCATGCGAAGTACAAGCCCGACGACAATGCCAGGGACGTGGCAATCGGAAAGGCACGCGAGCGCTACCCGGCGGGGAACCGCGCGGCAGAGGGTGTCGTTATCTACGATTTGCAGTCCAAGCCTCAGGGAGCGTCAGTGCCGTGACATCATTGCCCCCGCCCGACGACTCCTGTGACTTTGAGATCCACGACGACGCGATCATTGGGCGAGCATTTATGTGGTCGCTTGTGGTGTTCGCCGGATTGGGCGTGTTGGGCGCGGGGGTCTGGCTGATATCAGCAGGCGGTGGACCGGAGGAAGAACAGGTCGTCGCCAAAGTCATCACGCCTCCAGAACCACTGCTTGCCGACCTGTCGGTCTTGCCTGAGGTCTCGGTCAGAGACATTTCGCTGGAAGCCGGGTTGACCGTGCCACACGTGTCCGGAGCCGTCGGGGACAAGTTGTTGCCAGAGACGATGGGTGGCGGGGCGGCGTTCGCCGACCTGGACGGTGACGGTGATCAGGATTTGCTGCTGGCCAGTGGTGCTTGGTGGCCGGACGCCCAGGAGCGGAGCGAGACGTCGAGCCGAGTGTGGTTGAACGATGGGCAAGGCCGATTTGCAGATGGTGGTGACGCGTGGGCATTTGGCCAGGGGCGCTATGGCGTCGGCATCGCATGCGGCGACTATGACGCGGACGGGAAGGTTGATGTGTTCCTGGCGGCACTTGGCGGTGATCGGCTGTATCGAAACACGGGTACGGGGCTCGAAGACGTGACGAGCGCTGCGGGTGTGGCCGGACCTTCCGATGCGTGGAGCACGAGTGCCGCGTTCGTGGACACCGATGGGGATGGCGATCTCGATCTCTTCGTGCCGCACTACATTCGCTGGACCAGAGAGAAGGACGAGTCGCTGGGATTCACGCTCAACGGCACCGATCGGGCCTACGGGCCACCCAAGCAATATGAAGGGACGCACCCCACACTCTGGCGCAATGAAGGGGACGGCTCATTCGTCGATGTTTCGGTGGAGGCGGGTATGGAAGTGATCAATCCCGCGACCGGCGCCGCTGTTGGCAAGTCATTGGCGGTGGCGCCGATTGATATTGATCGCGATGGAGACATGGACCTGATTGTGGCGAACGATACAACGGCGAACTTCCTCTATCGAAACCAGGGAGACGGGACGTTTGTGGAGGAGGGGACTGCTGCAGGGCTGGCGTACGATGCGCGGGGCATGGCGACCGGGGCGATGGGCATTGATGTTGGGCACTACAGAAACGATGCGTCGATCGGCGTGGGGATTGGGAATTTCGCCAACGAAATGACGAGCTTTTATGTCGCCGAGTCTCCCGGAGGTTGGTTTACGGACGAAGCTGCTGTCGAAGGCATTGGGGCGCCGACGCGGTCGCTGCTGTCGTTTGGTTTGCTGCTGGTCGATTACGACCTCGATGGCAGGCTCGACCTGTTTCAGACCAATGGCCATCTCGAAGAGGACATCAGTGAGGTGCAGGCCAGCCAGCGGTATGCGCAGCCCGCCCAACTGTTCTGGAACGAGGGTAAGGACTCAGGTGGCACGTTTCGAATTGTTCCGCCCGAGGAGTGCGGGGATCTGGCTCGGCCGATTGTGGGACGTGGGGCGTCGGCTGCAGACATCGACGGCGATGGCGATCTGGACTTCGTCATCACACAGCCCGGCGGTACCCCTGTGCTCCTGCGAAACGATCAGGCACTCGGACACCACTGGCTGCGTGTGGAGCTTCGCGATCCGGACTCGGCCAACACCGCGGCGATCGGAGCGTGGATCGAAGTGGACGCGGGGGGGATGACTCAGCGGCGGCAGGTGATGCCGAGTCGGTCCTACCTTTCTCAGGTGGAGCTGCCCGTGACATTTGGGTTGGGCGCGTCCGATGCCGTCGAGCAGTTGCGTGTCGTGTGGCCTGACGGTGACGTGGATGTCATCGACGTAGACGGAGTCGATCGGTTGATCGTGGTGGATCGAGCCGCATCGTCGTAGCCTCGCTCGCGTCTGGCGGGATATCCTCTGGGCATGCAACGACGACACACGTTCGGTCTCCTTCTTGGCTGGCTTGCTGCGGGGTACGTGATGGCGGCGCCTCCGACTCCGGCTCAGGTCACGGTTCCGGCGCCCGAGTCTCCCTCCGCCGAACCTGCAGCCATTGATCAGGCCGCCCAGGCTGCCGGGATGGCGGTGCTTCGGAGCGCGGTTGAGGCGTTTGGAGCGGCCCCGGTGGTTCGGTGCGCAACCCATGTGCAGATCAAGCCGCCGACCGGCGGCGTGCGAACGATCGATGTGGTGTCGGTCTTCGGCCCGGACGGTTTCGCTTGGATTCGTGCACCCGAGTCGGTCGTCTCTGTCGAAGGGGGGATCATGCGGATCGTGCTTCAGAGCGTGTACGACCGATATCTGGAGGTGCCGGTCGGGGACAGCATGGTGGACGGCATCGGCGCGATCATGGGGGATGAGTCGCTGGCGGGCTTTGAGGCCATGATGCGGGAGGGACGGCCGCCCGAGGACTGGCTCGAGGCTGCCCTGATGCGGACGATCGGTCGGCCGGTTGTGACCGGGCTGGAGACCACGGTGAGCGATGATGGCGTGACGCAGGCCCGCGTGCTGCTGCATGGCACGTACGGCACGGGATGGATCGACGTCCGGCAGGACACCCACCAAATGACCGGTTCTCACGCACACTTGGTCGTCGTGCCCGACGAGAATCTTGAGCCCTTCGAGTTGCAGATGGACCTGACGACGAAAGTTGAGTTTTTGGAGGCGGTTCCCGAGGGGCTGACCTTCGACCCGGGTATTCGCACCCCAGTGTCCACCCGCCAGGACTTGGACCCTGTGCTTCGCAACAGGCTCAAGATCGGGCAGAAGGCACCTCCCCTGGCTGCTGTGAGCCCGAGTGGTGAGCGGTGGCAACTGCGGGAGCACGCCGGCACACCCGTTGTGCTGTGTTTTTGGACCTCCTGGGCCAAGGCGAGCCGTCAAGGGGTGGATCAATTGGAATCGCTCTATCGGACACTGCAGCGGGAGGAGGGGCTGCCTGACGCCGTGTGCGTGGCAGTCAACGTCTTGGAGGAGGAGCCAGAACTGGCGCCGCGCCAGCAAGCGGCGGGAGGCATGTGGGAGCAGGCTCAGCTCACCGTGCCCCTGTTGGTGGCACCGGATGAAACCATCCAGACCCAGTGGGCTGTGACGGGCATTCCCTATCTGGTGTTGATCGGGCCGGATGGCGCGGTGCTCGATGCAGCGGTGGGGGTGTCAGAGGGTTGGCTGAAACGCACGCTCCGCACGCTTGAGACGCTTCAGGGGCAGTCTGATCCCGGTACCTGACCCCGCCCGCCTGCAGGCCGCCCACCAATGCCAGTTTGGCTGAAACCCGATTGGCGGACACCCACCAGAACCCGATTGGCGGACACCCACCAGAACCCGATTGGCGGACACCCACCAGAAACCCGATAAACCCGATAACCCGATTGCCGGACACCCACCAACGACTGCCGGGAATGATTGCCGGACACCCACCAACGACTGCCGGACACCCACCAACGATAACCCGATTGCCGGACACCCACCAACGACTGCCGGACACCCACCAACGACTTCCGGTGCACGCACCTCTTCCCATTGGAACCCCACTGGCGGACACCCACCAAAGTCCCGCTCTGCAGACCATTGGCGGGCACCCACTGGGCGGCGGAGGCTGGACGGCCACCCCCGTCGCCGCATCGGCAGGTCAGCCTTCGCGGTGTTCCTCCTGCGCGGGAACCCACCTGACAGGCCATTTGGCGGCAGGTCGTCAGCGGCGAAGGAAGCCGGGCTACATTTCGCCCCTGGTCCATGCAGGTCAAAGGAGGCGATCGTGCCGACTCCCAGAGGTGCTGTTGTTGATCCGACCAGGCCGGGGGTCTATCACTGCATCAGTCGTTGTGTTCGCAGGGCCTTCCTGTGTGAAGGCAGCAATGGCCATCGAAAGCAATGGCTTCAGGATCGTCTGAGTTTCCTGGCATCTCTGATGGCGATTGACATCTATGCCTTTCAGATCCTCGGCAACCACATGCATGTCTTGGTTGGTATTCGCCCAGATATCGTGGCGGGATGGTCCGATCGGGAGGTCGTCGAGCGGTATCTCAGGATTTGCCCGTGTCGATGGCGGCGAATCGCAAAGGGGCTGCCGCCAGACTGTGATCCGACAGATCAAGAGATAGACCTTGAGCTTGCCAAACCTGGGCGGGCAAGCGTGCTGCGGGCCCGGCTGTCCAGTCTCAGTTGGTTCAATGCCAAGCTCAAGGAGCCGATCGCCAGGCGGGCGAATCGGGAGGACGATTGCACAGGCCGATTCTGGGAAGGGCGATTCCGGAGCATCGCAGTTCTCGATCACGACGCGCTGGCAGCTGTGGCGATGTACGTTGATCTCAATGCGATTCGAGCTGGGGCTGTCGAACTCCTGGAGGACACGTCATATGGGTCGATCAGGCACCGCATTGCCGCACTGAGTGGCCGCCGCTCACATCGTGCGGTAGAACTTGCGCCAATACCAGGGCTCACGGATGCGCAGTACGTGGCGGAGGTTGATCGCTGGTCCCGCGGGTGCGCGACGTCAAAGCACGGTGCGGGTGGCTCGCTGGAGCCGATCCTTGGTCGGCTTGGGCTGACAAAGGGGCAGTGGAGGGCTGCGCTGGGCCACTGTTGGGCCGAGTTGCGTGGTACCGCCATCGGCAAGAGCCTGTCTCTCGCAGTTGAGGCCGCACGAAGGCAGGTCTCACGCGTCTGCAACCCGCTCGATGCCCTGCCCTAGTGGCGGCAGGAGCAGTGGCGTCCCGGTACGGGCTGTGAGTGCATCTGGTTGACGCGCAGGCGGCACTCAGACCCCGCGTGGCTCTGACCGTTGCCATTCAAACCCAAGGCAAACGGTCAAAGTGCGTGTCGGGGGTGGACCAACGCTGAAACATGAGCCACCAGCAATCAAGAGGATGCAGTCTGGGCAGCTCTGAAGATGGGTGTCCAGTTCAAGCCGTCCAGTTCAAGCCGCTGTCCAGCTCAAGCCGAGCGGAGAGGGCCTCATTCAATCCAGTTCAGTTCCTCATCGCAGCCCGGAAAGCGTGCGGGCCCGGGGGAAGTCCGGATGGATTGGGTGGGTGTCCGGCGGTGTGCCGCTCCCTATGTGTCGTGGGGTGGGTGTCCGGTGATGTCCATCCTGCGTGCCCCGGGGAAGTCCGGATGGATTGGGTGGGTGTCCGGTGGTGTGCTCCGTTGGGGTGGGTGTCCGGTGGTGTGCTCCGGCGGTGTGCCCCTCCCTATGTGCCGTGGGGTGGGTGTCCGGTGATGTCCTGGGGTGGGTGTCCGGTGATGTCCACGCCCTATGTGCCGTGGGGTGGGTGTCCGGTGATGTGCTCCTGGGGTGGGTGTCCGGTGATGTGCTCCGGTGATGTGCGGTGATGTGCTCCGAAGTTCAGATGGATTGGGGTGGGTGTCCGGTGGTGTGAAGGGCTCGGAGGCGGGATGAGGCATTGGAGGGGGTCGAGCGTCGAGCGGCGAAGTGTTGGACTGAAAAAGAACAGCCCCCCGATCCGAAGATCGGGGGGCTGCAGAGAACGTTGGATCTGATCGTCCGAGGACGATCGGGTCCGCGTCAGCACAACATCACTCGGTGATGCAGTAGTTGACGCCGAACGTTTCGGCGATCCAGCCGGTGCCGTCGTTGATGGCAGAGGTGCCCGCATCAGACGACATCCAGAGGAGCCAGCACTCGCCCTGGCCACCGCTACCGGAGTAGGCGGAGAGGGCACCAACAGCGCCGGAGTAACCCGGAGCTGCGGTCCAGCTGTGCAGGGTGTACACACCCGCATAGACCAGATTCGTGCTTCCGTACGCGCCACCCGCCGAAGCGAGCGTGTTGTAGCTGGCGTCCATGACGTCCATGGCCACGTTCATCGCGTCCGGTGTGGAGCAGTCGCCCCACGCACCGTCGTAGATCAGCGCCAGACCGTACACCGTGGCCTCAGAGACGCTGTTCGCGGAGACATCCGCTGCGCGGAGGTAACCGGAACCCGTGTCCGATGTACCAGCCGTCCAAGCGCCATCAACCGCAGTCGGGTTCTCGCCATTGCCGGTGTTGCAGGAGACATCCTGCGGGCAATCGACGTCGGCACAGGCGGAGCCTGCGTACCACATGCCACCGAAGTCGGCACAGTCACCGGCGGTGAGATCATCGCCGATGCAGTCGCCGGCCACGCAGCAGGCACCCGTGGCGCCAGCACCCGTGAAGGTGATGGTGCAGTTACCAGGACCAGTGGCGCCCTGCCAACCGCCGATGCGGATGTACAGGACCTCGCCGGCACTGACCGGGTGGTCATAGATGCCGGAGTAGTAGCTCTGGCATCCGGTCTCGACCGTGGAGTCACCGTTGCAGGCAACCTGCGTCAGCGAACCACAATCGGCACCCGAGTAGAGCACGAGCGACGTGTCGTAGGACGCCGCATCGCAGAGGCTGACCGACAGCGTGCCATCGGAAGCGACCTCATAGCGGCCCCACGTGTCGGGGCTGGCAGTCCAGACAAGGTACGTGCCG
>CAZSSV010000088.1:0-8055 GCA_964609425.1 uncultured Isosphaeraceae bacterium
AGTTTGGCGACCCCTTCCTTCAAGATGGCTTCTCCTGGTACTTCGGACCCAACGGTGTGGTCCTCCCCGAAGACCGCGGCGCCGTCGCAACCGGTCTGTACTGGGACATGAAGCTTCAGTATGTCCCGCCAGAAGTGGACCCATACGACCCCAATGGACATCGCATCGCGTCCGTTTTTGAAGGGTCGCTCTTTCACGCCACCCGGTTCATGGACTCAGCCGGACACTGGCACAACGGGTGGTTCGACTCTTCCCGCGCCCAGTACATCGAAGACTTGGGGTACGGAGAGAACGAGGGGCCGTTCCTGGCCATTCCGTTCGGGACCGATCTGGCCGACGGCACGTCGGACCTGCCTGCGATGTACGCAGGTATCACCGACTACGGAGATGCCCAGTGGAGCGGCCAACCGTTCACGGGGTCAGACGACCTTCGCGCGATGCTGACGATGGTCAACGAGTTCTGCGTCACCACGTTCAACGAGGACGGCGAGAAAATCGAGGTTTGCCGCGAGGCGTTCTCGAATGCCATGAACTACCTGATCTACAACGATGCCTATGGGCAGCCGGGCCTGACACCGTACGGTCAGGGGCTGCAGAATCCGGAAAGCGGGCAAACCAATCTCAATCTGCCGCCCGAAGATTGTCCCTGGTGTCCGTGATACGCTGCCGGCAGTGTGACTCATAGAGCCGATCCCCAAGTCCTGATCTGGGCGTTGTTGACGACGATGCTCGTTGTTCTGATCGACGTCTCCGGTGGTTTTGTCGGTTGGAATGAACGCATGCTTGACATTGAGCAGGCGTGGCTCCCACGTGAGGCCGGGCCGATGTCATCAGAGATCGTCATGGTGGACATCGACGATGGGGCCATTGAGCGGCTCGGTGGATGGCCGTGGCCACGCACCGCCGTCGCCGACGCGTTGGATGAACTGCACCGTGCTGGGGCCAGGACCGTCGCGATCGACCTGGACCTGGCGGATCCTCGTACCCGAAGTCCAGAAGAGGACAAGGCGCTGGCCGCCGCGCTGCGACCGTCGGATGTCCTCGGCGTTCTGCTGATGCCGGAGGAGCTTGAGCGTCGCTGGGACGCTGCGGGTGGCACGCCAGCGCAGCTCGATGCGGCGCTTGCCCTGCTGGAAGCAGACCTGTCCACCGACCTTGCCGCAGGCCTGCCGGAAGCGGGCGATGCTGTGGCCGACACCCTGCTCCTCCTTCAGCGAAGGGCCGTCTATTCAGCCGCGGCCCACGCGTCCGCGGAAGAGATTCGAGCCGCTGCCGGTGCCAGGGCCCCGCAATTGCGGCCGCTGATCCAGGCCGCCCACCGGCAGCAAACCAGCCGAGAGGCCCTCCCCGGCACGCTCCCGGGCGGGCCGGCCGATGCCGCATCGCCTGGCGATCGCTTTCCACTCGCCGCGTTCGGCGAGGCTGCGGGCGGATCGGGATACGTCCATATCGTGCGGCGAAGCCAGGACGGAGGCATTCGCCACATCCTGCCGACGCAGCCGATCGGCGGCGGCCGCGTCGTCCCATCACTGGGCGTAGCCGCCGCCATGCAGTACCTGGGCCAGGCCGGCAACCTGACCGAAACGCCGGACATGGTCGCCGTGGGCGACATTGAGATCCCCCTGGGCGACGGTGCCATGACCGTCTGCTGGCCCAGAGGCGGCAAGGGCATGGCGTGGCCCGACCTCCATCGAACGGGTGAGCACGACCCGCGCTTCACCGGGCACCTCTCCATCGGTGGCATCGTCGAACTCGCCCGTGCCCGCCGAGAACGCGACACCCAATCAGACCAACGCGCAGGCGTCTCCAAGTCGCTTCTCCCGCTCATCCGTGGCGGCGACGTCTCGGACTTGGCCGATTGGAACCACCCGCAGGTTCTTGCCGAGATCCGCGCCGAGCTCGACTTTTCGCTGGACGGTATCACCGATTCCGCCGCGCTTGAGGCTGCAACAGCTGGCATGGACGAGGCGACCGCCAACGCCTACAGCCAGATGTTCGCGTGGCGGCTCCTGGACGATGACATCGCAGAAATCAGCCGGCAGATCAGCGCTTCCGAGCAAACAGTTCGGGACGCGGTCACGGGGAAACTCGTGTTCATCGGCTGGACTGCCACGGGCACCATTGCCGACTTTGTACCGACGGCCGCAGGCCCTCGAACGCCCGGCGTCATGGTGCACGCGGCCGTCGCTGACATGATCCTGCAGAACCGGGTGTTGCGAGAAGGGCCGGCAGGGTGGTCGCCCGCCGCTGCGGCATTGCTCGGGCTGATCATTGCGCTGCTCGTCGGGGCGCTCGGCCCCTGGCCCGGAACTGCCGCGTCGATCATCGTAGCGGGGGCGTGGATCGGCCTGGGTGTGTTGCTGTTTGGCAAGTTCGGCCTGGTGCTTCCAGCCGCGTCCCCGCTGGTGGCGATGACCTTGTCGTGGGCGAGCGGGACGAGCGCCCGTGCCATCCTGGTCCAACGTGAAAAGCATCGCGTCACCAGGCAGTTTCGCGCTCGTGTCCCCGCAGCGCTCGTTGATGAGCTGGCCCGTGACCCCGACGCCCTGAGTATGCGTGGCGTGCGGCGTGAGGTGTGCGTCATGTTCGGCGACCTTGCCGGATTCACGAGCATCAGCGAGCAACTTGGACCGGAAGAGACTGTCGAGCTCCTGAACCGCTGCATGGTCGGACTTGCATCGTGCGTAACCGACCACAAGGCGTACCTCAACAAGTTTTTGGGTGATGGGTTCCTCGCCTTCTGGTCGGCCTTCGGCGAGCAGCGCGATCAGGGAACACTGGCTGTGCGAGCGGCGCTTGACTGCCAGAGAACCATGGAGCGCATCAATTCGGAACTCAGTGACCATCTGCCGACGCTCGGCCTGCGCATCGGCATCGCGACGGGCGAGGCGCTGGTTGGGGACTGCGGCGCGCCGCCGAATCTCAATGACTACACCGTGATCGGTGATGTCGCGAACCTCGCGGCGCGGCTCGAGTCAGCCAACAAGCAGCTCGGCACGTCCATCCTCCTCGACGGGCGAACCCATCAGTTGGCCGATTCAGATCTCCCGCTCGTGGAGGTCGGCCCCCTGCAGGTGGTCGGCAGAGAGGCGATTGTGGATACATGGACGGTGTCGGCCAATGGGTCCGGCGGTGAGGCCGCAGCCGCGATGGCTGCCGCCATTCGCGCAGGCGATCGACACGCGGCCGAGGCCGCGCTGGCCGAATTGGAGGCCACGTCCGGGTCGAGTGCGCGAGTTCACAGTGTCGCCTCACTGGTCCGCGCGGCACCAGACCCGTTCCCACGTGCCCTCCGGCTGACCGAGAAGTAGCTCGCCGGGCCGGTACCATCCAAGCCCATGCCAGAGATCTCTCCAGAACAGGTCGATTGCATTCTCGAGGTCAGTCGGGTCCTTGGCGCAACCGACGACCCCCAGGCCGTCATTCACCGCGTCGCCGACTGCCTTCGGGACATTCTTGACGCCGAACGCGCGACCGTTTTTGAGTATCACCCGAAGGACGAGTTGCTCGTGGCCGTCGCCGGCCACGGACCCGACGGCGCGCTCATGGAGTCGCTCGGTGACATTCGAGTTCCGCTCGGCACCGGCATCGCCGGATCGGCGGGGAAGACGCGTCAGATCATCAACATTCCGGACGCCTACGAAGACGATCGCTTCTTTCGAGGTGTCGATGAGAAGACGGGATACAGAACGCGGAGCATTCTGACCATTCCCCTCGTCGCAGCAGATGTGGATGAGTTGGTCGGAGTCGCTCAAGTACTCAATCGAAGGCAAGGGCCGTTCGGTGAGGATTGCGAGCGCATCGCCACAGCGCTTGCGTCCCAGTCCGCAGTGGCCATGCGGCGTTCGAGACTGCTCGCTGATCGGCTGGAACTGGTCAAACTCCAGCACGACCTTGACATCGCCCGAAGGATTCAGGCAGCGACGTTTCCCGACACCTTTCCCGACCTGGGCGTCTGGGAAACACACGGGTGGAGCATGCCCGCAGATGCAACCGGCGGCGACGCCTTCGACGCCGTCGAGGTCGAAGGCGGCGCCATGCTCATGGTGGGAGACGCGACCGGGCACGGAATTGGACCGGCCATTTCTGTCACGCAGGTTCGTTCCATGCTTCGCATGGCTGTTCGCCTCGACGCGCCGCTGCTTGATCTCGTCCAGCAACTCAACCACCAACTCTGGCAGGACACGTCAGCCATGCAGTTCGTGACGGCGTGGTTCGGCCGCCTCGACACCCGGCGAGGTGTTATCGAGACTGTTTCCGCCGGCCACGGCCCCAACTTGCTCCTGCGAGCCGACGGCTCGGTCGAGGAACTCGAAGCGGATGTCCCGCCGCTGGGCGTGCTGGACGACCTTCCTCTGGACTCCACACGCGACATCGCCATGGGCCCGGGGGATCTTCTGGCCATTCCGACGGACGGCATTTTCGAGGCCATGGACGAGCGTGATCAGATGTACGGCACAGAACGGCTCATTGAGGTGCTCCGCGCCGGAAGCGGAGGTTCGCTGGAGTCAATCCTGGAGAATCTGCGATCGGACATTGAGCGGTTCCGCAATGATCGGCCCCCACAGGACGACAGAACCATCTTGGCCATCCGCCGAACGGGCTGATGTCAATGCTCGGCGGGTTGCCAGTTCTCGGCCGCCACAGCTTCGTCATAGGCCTGCCAGGCTTCGGCTTGAGCCCAGGCCTCGGCTTCCATGGCGTCCACATCTTCGCGGAATGAAATGAAGAACATGAAGAAAACCATTCCCAGAAACGCCCAGGTGAAGGTCGGGTAGTACAGCGCCTGATTCGTCATGCTCTGCAGCGCCATCGCGGCCATGATCGACGCAGACGTGTGAATGGTCATCTGGTCTTCGGGCCGCTGCCAGAGCTTGCGCAGCCGCCATGTCCGCCAGATGCTCTTGCCTGCGAGGATCGCCGGTATCGCCATCATCAAAAAGAGCGGGAAGCCGCCCACATACAGCATGTCCACCCAGGCATTGTGCGCGTGAATCCCAATGGCATCGTCCATGAGACCGTTGTTTCCACCGGTCCCGAACAATCCGAGCGGCCGGCGTATGAACAACCTCAGGTAGTCCGCCCAGATCTCGAAGCGTCCACTGCTGTGAAGTTCGGTGAGCCGGCCACCGGCACCCTCCTCGACGCTGGCGATGATCGGCACCATGATGGCGGCCACAATGCCGCCCGCGATCAGGATGCCCGGCCGCTTGACCATCGGGATCAGCATCAACAGGCAAATGACCCCCAGTGACATGAAACTCATTCGGGAGCCGGTGAGAAACGCGAATCCGATGCTCGCCGCAAAGCCGGCCATGCAGAAGACGCGCCAGAAGATGCTCTGGGTTGTGAGTGTCAAGTACAGAAGCATGGCACCGGAGATGGCGAATGTAATGCCAATCAGATTCGATGCCGCCCCCCAAGGCTCGAAGCGATGCAGACCGGGAACGAAGGCCCCCGAGCCTTCGAGTAGCAATGAGGATGCAGGAATCACCAGTGCCGCCGTCGTACCGATGGCGACGGCCCGCATGAAACGAGCGAGATCTTCGAGATCCCGAAGGCACGCCACGAGTGAGATGGCGGCCAACGCCATCATGATGCCCTGGCCACGGAGCAGCAGCATGTCCAGGCGGTTGGACGTTCCGAAGACACACGCCATCATCCAGACGCCGCCGATGACATATGCCCACACGACGCCGGGCACGTACCGCCGCTCGCCCGGACGGAGAAACCCAGCCAGGGCAATCATGAGCAGGAGAAGCCCTGAAGAGAGTTTGGTCGCAGCCTGTACCGCGCCAAGGTCCAGGCACTTTGAGAGAAACAGCCACGACGGCAGGATCCAGATCAGAATGAATGGCCTCTGGTTCGCCGGCATCATCGCGAACACGATGCACGCGATGCCGGCGACCAACGCGAGGACCGGCAAGGGAACGATTTCGAGATAGCGGTCGAGTTTGTCCATGTCAGTGGAGTGTCGCGCTCGGCGCGGATCGTATCGTTGTCATGCGGCGACCAGCATCCATGCACGGCTCCATCACCGGGGTTCAGCGGCGGATCATTGCCAGTATTCGCCGCCGCTCTTCCCGCTGCATGAGAATACCAAGGGAGCAGGGAACGGAGACGGCTCCGACGATGCCGAGCATCACCAGAAGCAAAGGCCACGTCCACGTATCGACCACAAGGACCATGGCCCCCGCCACCGCCAGTGGAAGGAGTGCGGCTGCGGCCGGGCGGGCAAACGCCTGACCGAAGTACGTTCGCCCGGAAACGCCCGTCAGGCTGACCAGCCGCCTCGGAAAGACGACACCAAAGTAGATTGACTGAACGAGCAGGGTCGCGGCGGGGAACAAGAGCACCGTTCGGGGCTCCAGCGCCTCATCCCCAATCCACGCGAAGATACCGATCACGATCGAGATCGAAAGCAGCAGTTTCGTGAGCCCGGCAGCGTACATGATGCCGGCATACCGCTTGACATGGCCCATACCAAAGAGGAACCGTGACCCAGCGCGGGCGACTTCAAGCAGGATGCCGCCGCCCAACAACAGTGCCAGCATGCCCCACGCGAGGTCGAGCGCTTCCTCATAGGGCATCACTGCGAGAAGCGCTTCGTCCTTGCGGAGCCTTCCTCCAAGCCAGAGGTCAACCAGGGGGCCGAAGAAAATCGCGACGATGCCGGTCGAGAGCATCATGACGCCGGAAGTGATACGGCTCACCGCGAGCATGGCACGGATATTGGTCTGGTGTCCACCTTGTTCGTGCATGTCCGCAACCGTGGCTTCCATGCCCGCAAATCCGCGTGAACCGATCCGCCTGGCATATCCACGCAACTGCGAGACGATGCCGTAGATCGCGTTGTAGACCGGACCGAAGACGATGTTGAGCAGATAATTGTCCACAAAGAAGAAACTGATGTTTCCAACCGGCTGCGACATGGTCAGTGACCCGACGTGCGCCAGCCTCATGATCGTTCCGCGATGGAGCGATCGGAACCGGAACTTCGCACCCTCCACCTGGTTGCGTGTGAGAACGACCCGAAGCATGCAATGCACAACGACAAGGGTCATCCTCGCGATGATGAACACACCGAAGACCTCGCTCGCGCCGTCCGCCGATCCAATCGCGATGAGAAAGGCAATCAGGTCGATCGTGCGCATGACCGCCAAGTCGGAATTGAACGCCAGCGGGCGATGCCGAACCAGGTAGAGGGCAAGCCATGGGGAGGTACCGACCGTGGCGGCAAAGACGATGGCCTGGCTCCCGAAAGCCAATTGAACGGCGCGGGTCGCCCACTCGGGGAAGTTCATCAGATCAGGAAGAAACACCAGGCCGATCGCAGCCACCAGCACCAGCAGCCCTGCCATAGAGAGCACGATGGCCACACAGCACGTGAATTGCCGCTCGACAGCCCTCACCCCTTCGCGCTGGCCCGACTCGAAGATCGCTTTGACCAGGGTTCGGGTCACTGCCGACCTGAGGGGTGCTGTCATCGCCATCGACAACTGATTGATCAGTTGAAAGAGGCCAAACAGAACCAATCCGAACGAAGCAATCTGAAGTGGCGTCAGGACAAACCCCACCACCATCAACAGAACGGTGCGGGCCGTGTTGGACCCGAAGAACAAGATGAGATTCCGCGACACATTCGGCCGGGACGCCTCGGTCATGCGGCGACTCCGCGCCAAGCGAGGCCGGGCACCAGGAATCGGCACGGGCGGCTCATGAAGCGGCATCGTAGCAGCCGCGCGGGCCGGAGCCCCTTCCACCCCGGGCTATACTTGCCACTGGAGCACTCCCCTTCGAGGACGCGGCAACACCCACCATGACACTCCCAGCGTTTCTGATCATCGGTGCCATGAAGTCGGGGACCACCACGCTGTTCGAGGACCTTGCGACCCACCCGGACATCTTCGACCCGATCGACAAGGAACCGGGAGATCTCAAGACCGACGAGGTCCTGACTCCTGCGGGAAGATCCGCCTACGAGCGCCGCTTCCAGCAGTGCAAGCAGGGGCAACTGGCGTTTGAAGCCTCTACGCACTACACCCAGGCGCCCAA
>CAZSSV010000088.1:8065-9125 GCA_964609425.1 uncultured Isosphaeraceae bacterium
ACCGGTGCCGCCGCCCGCGCCCGCTCGCTGATGGGCGCTGACCTTCGGATGCTGTACATCGTCCGTGAGCCGGTGGCACGAGCCTGCTCGCACCACCGCCATCTGGTGGCGGCCGGCGTCGAGAACCCCGACATGAACCAGGCCGTCCAGACCAATCCCTACCTGATTGAGTACGGTAAGTATGCGACCCAGCTCGCCCCGTGGCTCGATACATTCGGCGCCAGCCAGATTCGTGTCATCAGATTCGAGTCTTACATTCAGGACAGGGCCGCGGCAGCCGCCGACATCCAGGCTTTTCTGGGAGTCGACCCGAAGCCCGAGCTGGTCAGGGCTCATATCGTCGCCAACGCAAGTGACGGAAAGCTCGTCCACACGGAAGGGAGCCGAAAGGTTGCGCATGCCCACTGGTACCGCCGGCTTGTTCGACCGATCGCGCCGCGGTGGCTCAAGCGTGCTGCCAAGCGGGGCCTGATGCAAACATCCAACGCGCAGGTCGTCGGGCCACATGCACGCACCATCCGAACCATCCTGGACGCGACTGCGGACGATGTCCGACGCATCACCCCGCTGCTGTATCCACCGTTGCCACCCGGAACGCCCGCCTGGACGGAGGCGAGCGCCATGGCGCTCGCCTGTCAATTGGAGGGTGGCTGATGCCTCTGGCCAGGATGATCTGGGCGGCGCTGGTTCTGTGCTTCACGCCCCCGACCGACGCACCTGCGTCGTGGCCATCGCTCCTCATCGGCATGCAGAACACGTTCGCGGAAGGTGACTGGGTGCCAGGGCGGGCATGGTTCATCTCTGGTTCTGCCCTCGGCGCGCCCAAACAGACGACGGTCGATTCGTTTGTGTCGCAAACCACGGAACACCTTGCGAAACGCTTCGCAAAGTATCTTGAGCGTCATCCTCAACTCACGCCGGACACGACGGCTGTGGTCGTACTCGACATTGAGCGACCACAGCGGCTCAGCCGGCTCACCCGGCTGCTTGACCCCGAAGAACCGGAAGCCAGCACGCGGCGCTTTCGAGCCGTCGTCGAGGGCTTCCGGCGCCGCGTCGC
>CAZSSV010000089.1:0-9098 GCA_964609425.1 uncultured Isosphaeraceae bacterium
CTGAGTCTGCTGAAGCATCAGCTCGCTCACCAGAGCCGTCCACCCGGTTCTCTCTTCCCTCCAGGGCAGCGTTCTCGCATGGAGTGTGAACCACTGCTCGATGGCGACGGCGGCCCGCCGTGGTGTCCAGTACATTCCCGTAGTCTAGAGAGCCCGCCCAGGGCGCAGGAGCCGATCATGCCGTGTCCTCGTCCACCACGCGCCGCGCTGGCCGTCACTTCAACACTCCTGCTCGCGGCCTGCCACCTCTCCTACGAGGTCACCATGACTCCGTCGGGCGACACGCTTCAGCGAGATGTCTCGGTGTCCTCCGACATCGCCCCTGAAGAACTCGAGGCCTTGCGTCACAGTATGGGGGCGCACCACGACGCCGGGTCTGAGGGCCCGGACCCACGCCTCCTGTTTTCAGGTGACGTGTCCGGCCCCGGATGGCCCGATGGGTTTGGCGGCCGCGGCAATTGGACGATTCACGAGTCGCCGCTCGGCACGGCCACATGCTTCCTGGAATGTCTCGGCGGCGACGTCAGGGCAGTTGATGACATCCTGGCGCTGCAGAAGGGCATCGACGCCGTCATCAAGCGACTTCGACGCGAGCTCCGGACCGCCTTGTCCGGCGACCCGATGCTTCCCCGCATGCTCCGCCTGCTCGACAACCGCATCCATCCCGATGCCGCAGATGCTGCCCTTCTGGGATGGGCGCTTCTCTTTTCGAGCCACATGCTTCCCGACACGGCCACGACCGGAGATGGCCCTGGACGACAACGCATGCAGCGGCACATCGAGCGTCGCATGAGTTCCGCCGCAGTCGCATTCCTGTGGCAACGCCACTGGCTGACCGCCGACGAAGCCATCATTGCGATGGCCGATCCCGATCAACTCGATGATCTGTTTCCAAGGATCGCGGCCCGGGCACTCGACCTGGACTTGAGTGGTGACTATGAGGCCCACCTCAAGGCCATCGGCGAGCGGTTTACAGAAGCGTTCCCCGAGGACTTCGACGACGAACTTGCGTCCGCCTTCACGTCGGCCGTCGGAAACAGAACGCGACTTGCCGTCGCCTGGGCTGCCACATCATCCATTTTGACGAACCGCGAGGTCACCGTGCGAATGCACTCGCCCGAGGAACCTGCCATGACAAACGGCACGTGGTCGGCCGACACGAACAGTGTGCAATGGACGCTTGACACCGCGCCAATCGCGGTCGGTCTCACGGCACCGCCGCTCTGCTGGAGCGCGTCCTGGGCCCACCCGAACCAGGCACGCCAACTGCAACTTCTTGGGCACGTGGGCATCGACGGCACGGATCTCGTCGACTTCGCCGTTCGCTGGTCGGCTGCCACCGCGGACCAGCAGGAGTCCGTCCGCCACATCCTCGAGTCGTTTGAGACGGCCCGGAGCGGGACCGACATCAAGGTGCAGACGACCGACATCATGGCGGAGTGCCGGCGGGTGTTCGACCCCTGAGTCAGTCGACCTCTATCATCCTTCCCATGCGTATCAACACAACCGACGTCCAGATTGCATCAGCGATCGCCGGTCTGCACAACAACGCCGCATTCCAGGAGTCCGTCGAGCGGCTTGCCGCCGGCCACGCTCCACACGACATGGTCAAAGCCATGGCTGCCTGCCCACCGGTGCTTGCAGCCCTTGAGGCGATGGGCCCCGGCATCTATCCCGGCGGCGAGGTGCCGCGGGATTTGAAGGAACTCATCATCCTTCAGTCGTCGATCCACAATGCGTGCCAATTCTGCACGCAGAGTCACATCGACATCGCCAGAGCACTCGGAATGGGGCCGTCACCACTTGACCTGCTTGAGCACAGAGAACGCCTTCCGGCGGGCCATCAGGCGGCGCTCGACTGGGCCGACGCGGTCCGAACAGATTCAAACCGCATCGGCGACGCGGACTACGCCCGCCTTCGATCACACTTTTCAGATTCGCAGATCGTCGAACTGACCTTCCTGATCGGGTACATCAACATGCTGAACTGGTTCAACAACGCGCTGCAGGTGCGGTACCGAGGCGAGTTGGCACCGGAGGCCTGACCGCTACAGTGTGTCATGTCCTGCCTGAGCAGCGACGCCGAAACCACGCGACTCGATGTCAGCGATCACTTCCGGGTCGCGCAGTGCGGGGTTCGTATGGTTCAAGTGAATGAACTGAATGGCACCCGGTCGCCTGGCCGAGACGTCGGAAAGAACCTCCATCGTTTCGGACATCAGCGGGTGGGGAATGCGGTCGTAATCTCTCGAACCGGTGGACTGCTCGTCGAGAAAGGTGCCATCGACAAAGGCCACATCGACACCGGCGAGGAGTCGATCCTTCAGGTCTGGATGCCTGCCCCACTGATCGACGTCGGGAACCCAGAGCATGGTTCGGGCGGGACCACGAATCTTGAAAGCCATGGTGTCACTCAATTCGTCGCGATGGGGAACCGGAATGAACTCGACCGACAGCCCATCAATCGGCTCGCACGAGGAACCGGGCGGCACTTCATGCACCGAAAGCTGGCCGTATTCGATCGCCTGTGACCAGGGCGCATGTCGCTTCAGAAAGTTCGAGAGCCGCGGGGAAACGTACAGGGGAAGTCGGCAGGTGTCTGCAATCTCTTCGCCGAAGTGGATGAGCCCCGCATAGTGGCCGACGTGGGCGTGTGAGATCAGCACCGCATCGACCGGCGCTCGCCCCCGGCCGCGCTGGCCACTGAGGCTGTGCAGCAGCGCAATCTGCGGCTCGATGGCGGGAGTCGCCTCGATCAGAACCAAACGACCGGTGGCGCGGTCGCAGATACCCAGGGCGCTCGGAAACTCGACGCGTCCCTCCGCCCGCGCCTGAGCGCAGCAGCAGCGGTCACAGCCAAGGTGCGGCAGGCCGCCGTCCTGAGCCCTGCCGAGGACCCACACGTCAAACCGGGCCGCCATGTTCACGTCATCGCTCATCGGTGTCACCGTACGCGACCCCGCCCTCCACCTCCAGCCCTCGTGTGGCACCAAAGCGGGACGGTCTGGCACACCGCGGCCACCACCCGTCGCCGTCGGGTATCTGTCTCCATGCCCATGTCGCAGCCATGCTGCGCGAGCGATTCTGCCTCCGTGGGCCTTCGAGGCGAACGGCACCCGGCTGCAGCGTGGGCCACTGCAGGGGGCACAGGCCACCTGGGGTCGAGCTAGACTGACGCGACCGTACATGGCTCCATCAAGGCGACTGCGGCGCGGCACCTCCCGGCGACGCTGAGGACTTCAAACACATGAGCAGACTCAGCAAAGCCGTCCGGACCATGCTGCAGCGTCTTGCCCCCGCTTCCAGAGCGGGCTCGGCCCCTCAGCCGGTCGCGTTCAATGAGGCGATCAATCTCACGAGTGGTGTCATATTCATCGCCATTCCAAAGACCGGAACGACCAGTGTTCGAGATCAGCTCGGTCGGCCGGCCCATCCAGTCGTGCCCAGCCCCCACCTGAGCATTCTTCAGGTGCGTGATCTGATGTATCCCATGATGCTCAAGGCCGCACTGGGAACCAACGAGGCATTTCCTGCCACCGACCGACCAACCGATGCCATGGTTCGAGCCCGCGCGGCGGCGTGCTTTGCCGACCTCTTCAAGTTCAGCGCAGTCCGCAATCCATGGGCCCGCGCGGTGTCACTGTGGAAGCGGAAGGAAGGCGTCAGATCCGGTGACAGCATGGATTTTGAGACCTTTGTCGAACATCACACGCTCGCCAGCGATACCTGCCGCCACCCGACACGCCACCGGCTCCAACTTGACTGGCTGTGCGACGAATCTGGCTGCATGCTCATGGATTACGTCTATAAGGTCGAAGAATTCGACCAAGCCATCCACGAGATTCAGCGCCGCACAAATGGCCGGCTGCTGCTGAAGAGCCGGCACCTGAATGCCAACCCGCGATCATCGAGCGCTCGGTACCGGGACTTGTACACCGACCACACGCGCTCGCTGATCGCCACGCGGTTCGAGCGGGACATCGATCACTTCAAATACACGTTCTGACCCGGCCGCCATGACCGGCGCGCTCCGCCCGCGACTACGAGCCGCCCTCGCCGCCTGGCTTCAGCTTCGCCGTCACATCCGTGGCCGTCTGTCTCGACGCAACCGGCATCGACCGAACTGGGGATCCGGGCGCCAACTGCAGGCCCTTGAGATCGATCATCTGGAGCGATGAGTTGGTGTACGACTTGAAGTAGAGCTTCAGACCTCGAAGATCCTTGAACACCACCCACTGCGTCCTGTCTGGGGGGTCATCACCGTGCGCATGCACGCCACGAACCGCTCCCAGGGGAATGTCCACGTTATTGAGGATGTGCTGAGCTTCGATCAGCGCATCACCAGCACGCTCGACCGGCATGGACGCTTCCACCAGAAAGCTCATCTTCACAAAGCGCGAAGGCGGGGTGAAGTCTCCGGGCAGCCCGATGGCCCCTGATCCCTGACCGGTTCCAACGTACTCCATGCCGTGCAGTTCCGTGGGCGTCGGTGAGTAGGGCGAGAGGTTCACGAAATTCTTGAGGTTGGTGAGTTGCCACGGGTATTCGGGCGAGTTCGTCAACAGCCCGTTTGGACTGTCGTAGACCTTGACGTCCCCATCGACCCACTCGATGACGGCGCTGCAGCCTGTGTTGTCGACGACGATGAGGTGTATTGGAAACAGCACATCGTGTCTGGCGCCGAATGCCCTGGGAACACCGTACACGGCAGTACGCCGCACTGCCTCCTTCACGGCATGGGTACTCGAGAAGTTGCCGAGCACCCAGTCGCCAACCAGCAGGTACTCAAGCGCCGTGTCCGTTTCGCCCTGCGAAACCTCCTGATACTTCGTGTATCCCGGCAGGTACAACAAGCCGACCGACAATCCGGCCGTGTTGACGCCGTCCACCGCGTAGCCGGTACCAAGGAAGTCAAACTTGACATATCCGAATGCTGCAGTCCATTGCAGACCGGCCCCGCCACCAGGTGCGGTCGACTGAAAGCGGGTGCCCTTCGGCGTCGTCATCACGCGAGACTCAAGATCCGGGCCGAACTCCATCGTGCGGCCGACGACGACACCGCCGTCCCTGGACTTCAGGGTGATCTGTGTACACGCCTGAGCCGGCATGCACGCGCCGAGCACGCTCAGAGTCGCGGCAACCAAGGCGAGTTCTTTGCCCATACACACCTCCTGCTGAACGACCTCACGCGTGCCAGTCTACGCGGCCCTCGACCCGGCCAAACAGCATCGGGATCGGCCAATAACCTGGCCAGTGGTGTCGCGTGGCCCGCGGTGTCGCGCCGGCTCCGAGACGGCCCACGTTGCTGGCACCGCATGCCCCCCCGCCGAGCAGCCATGGCCAACGTGGTCTCCGGGCGGTCATGAGCGCGGCCCGCCATCCGCGTCAGCGGGTTCAATGCTCACCTGAGCTTCCCAGAGTGCCAATTCGCAACCAATGTCGGAATTGGCCTGCGAATCTCCTTGCACTTTGCCATGCCCGCGGCATCTTGCGATGAGACGTCAGCGGGTCACTGCCTCGGCGACTGGACCACACCCCCAACGCCCGGCTCGTTCTTGCCGCCGCCAAGGCTCCGCTGCGCATACGCGTCTCCCGCCTGATCGACGGCGAGATCGCAGCCGCTGCGCACCGCGCGCGGCCTGAACGGGCGTAGGAAGAGAAGGCTCCCCGTTGGCCTTGGGTCAACGGGGAGCCTGTCCTTGCGCCTGCGGCAATTGGCTCGTTCCCTCCCGACACGCTCGCAGCGGGGCGGGCAACCCGCGAAGGCAACGGGCTCCCGAACGACCCTTCCGGCAAGGCGCACAATGGTTCCGGTAAGCGGAGTCTGCTGCCGGCATGGCGACAACGCATGCTGGCCTTCACACCAGGATGCGTTCAAGGGGCGCGCTGGCCTCAAAGCACACACCGCCCCCGCAGTTGATCAACGTCGCTTCCCCGCCCAGTTCATACGGAATGGCCGCCCGAAGCACCTGGGCGCCGAGTCCCCCATCGAGGTCAGCCGGCACGTCGCCCTCATGCCGCTCGCGCCACGTGAGCGTGAACCGTTCCCCATCGACCGACCAGCCAACATGGATCGAGCCGCCGTGGGCCGCCGCGCCATGCTTGGCCGCATTGGTCGCCAGTTCATTGAGCACCATCGCGAACGTCATCGCGGCCTTCGGACGGACCAGACACGCTGGGCCATCGAGACTGACATCCTCTCGAATCTGCTCGACATATGGCCGCACACACCGCCGCGCGAGTTCATCCATGGCGATCCCCGTCACGCGCTTGCGGCTCAGTAGATCGTGCGCGTCGGAGAAACTTCGAATCCGATGCCGCAACGACTCCAAGAGCGCCGCGTCGCTGGTCGCGTTGGCCTCGGCTTGCCTGCAGA
This sequence comes from uncultured Isosphaeraceae bacterium, assembly GCA_964609425.1. GTDB lineage: Bacteria > Planctomycetota > Phycisphaerae > Phycisphaerales > SM1A02 > UBA12567. The sequence continues at coordinate 6,377 of CAZSSV010000089.1, forward strand.
GCACCAGAATCTGCGTCAGCATGTTCTTGACGCGGTGGTCCAACTCGCGGCGCAGGAGGTGCTCCTGCTCGGCAGCGCCCGCCAGCGCCGTTTCGGCCGCCTTCTTCTCGGTCAGATCACGCAGCGTCGCGGTGAAGTATCGGGAACCCTCATGCTCGAACGGGATGATCGCAGCCGCGATCGGAAACCGATCACCATCCGGCCGGCAAGCCGTGAGTTCGATCGGGGGGGCGAGCGCCCCGTCCTTGCCACCCACGCGCGACCGCTTCACCCGGTCCATCTGGCTCGTCCACGCCGCGGGAAAGGTGATCAGTTCCTGGAGCAGCCGACCCACTGCATCCTCCCTCTCCGTGCCAAACATGTCGCAAGCCACCGTATTGAACTCCACGACCCTGCCCTGGTCGTCGAAAGTGATCATGGCGTCGAGTGCGCTGTCCAGGATCGACTTGAGCCGGTTGGTTGCTTCGGCCTGCCTGCTGCAACTCTCCGAAGTCTCCCGAATCGACACGTCTCGGGCCTGCATGGCAAACAGCAGATCGGGAAGCGAGTCCTGAGGCGCGAAGTCCGAGAGGGTCAACTGCGACTCGGCCAACTCGTCCTGCGACTTCAACAAGGGCACGGCCGCAATGAGCGCCAGGTCACCATTGGCCACCAGAAACACCGCGCCACGAAGCGGAACGGCCAACCCAGGCACGCTCATGACCACAATCAGGCCGGCCAGCGCCTTGAGGTCTGCGAAGGTCGCAATCTCGACATCGGGTCGCTCAAGCGAAAGGCAGCAGCCAAACTCGGCCCCAACCTCGGCATCACAGTGATGAGCCAGGCTCGAGCCAATGTGCGCCAGGCGCAGATCACGATCGACAAGCACAGACCACGGCAGCGGACCGTCGAGGTCACTGCCCGAGAGGCACACGCCGTCAGGTCCAGGTGACATGAAAGACTGACTCGGGCGAGTCGACCCCTTTGGTGGTCAATTGCGTGATGACGACATCGACAGCAAATCGCTTGCCGAGCCCGCGGATCAAGCCGATCACCAGATCATCCAAACCCTCCCGATCGGACTGGTAGTGCAGGTCGAGCGCCCCCTCGGTCACGTGAGAGCACCGAAAGGACGGCGGTCGAAGGTCGGGATACATCGTGCCGACGCGCGTGTGCAGGTTGTCGAGGTTCTGAAGAAACTCGGGCAGCGTCTTGCCAGCCGCATCCATCATGTCGCCATAGCCTTCGGCGCCGGTGAACTCGGTCCAGTACTCGCCAAATGCCTGAAGTACGCCCGAGGCAGGGATGTCCAGCACATCCGACGCCGCACCCACGAGCGCGACGGTCACCGCATCCTCATTGGGACGCATTCGAATGAAGTTTGACTCGTCCACACCCGCCTTGCTCGCGATTGCTTCCCATGCCTGATCGCCAAACCTGCCCCGGACGAGGTCCCGAATGGCGACGTTGATGAGTCCATACATGCATGGCATGGTACCGGGCAGGCCGGAAGTACTCCACGATCGTGGTACATTGCCGCCTCATGGCTGCTGCCCCGATCAGACCAGGCGTGCTCGTCGTCGAAGACGCGTTTCTTGTGGGTCTGCAACTGAAGCGGGACATCGAGACACTTGGATGCGACGTGATCGGCCCCGTGGCGAGAACCGCCGAGGCACTGGACCTGCTGGACGAGCATGACATTGCGTACGGCGTACTCGACGTCAATCTCGGAGACGAAGATTCCGGCCCCGTTGCCGCAGCGCTGCAGAAACGCGGAATCCCGTTCCTGTTTGTCACGGGCTATGAAACGACTGGCATCGATGCGTTTCCAGATGCAATCATTCTGAGAAAGCCAACGACGCCAGAACGCATCGCGGCATCCATGAAGAGGCTCGGGGCAGGCACGCGCGAGCGGCATGCTTCCGACAGACCGGACGATCCGACGTTGTCGCCTGGTGATGCGTGATGCGTGTGTTTGCATGCCTGCTGATCGCGCTGCTTGCGGGAGGCTGCAAGACGCACCGCATCTTCCAGGGCACCCTACAAACCCCGACCGGAATCTATGAATCCACGGGCGACGGCCCCACATCCATCCTAGCGAGTTGCAGCCATGACGGCTCCGCATCGCAACTCGTCGTCCATGCCTCGGCACCCAAGGTCGGCCATGGGTGTCTCCTGCTCGAGTGACCGTACCCCGTCTTGAGGTCCACCCTCAATGAGCGCGTGGACGCCCGCGGTTCCCCCGGCATCGCGTCGGCACGTTCCGACGCAGGTCCGATCCATCACCGCTCCGATCCGACACCGCTCCGATCCGACACCGCTCCGCTCAGCCCACGTGGCACCCAGAAGCGCCCCCGGCGGCCTCCAAGTGAGCCCTTTCAGTGGATTGAGGCTACTTCGCCAGCGGTCCCACTGGCCGGCGCAGGGCCCGGGGCCACATCACCATGGGGGGCGTGAAATGTGCCCACGGTCCGCCCAGACACAACGACACCTGCCCGGGGCGGCAAGCCCGGCCGACGCCATCGGTGTCTTCTCGGACCATGCGCATGCATGCGTCCAGAGCGGCGTTTGAGGCGGGTCTGCTGCATCGAAGCCAGCAGCCGGGACCCTTGCAGCCGCCTGCAGGCCTGCTACACTCCCCCGCTCGGCGGTCCGAATGTCTCGCTCAAGTGGGGCGCACGGCACGCCGACAACATCTCAGATTGCACCTCGCGGGTGTAGCTCAGTGGTAGAGCGTCACGTT
>CAZSSV010000090.1:0-9040 GCA_964609425.1 uncultured Isosphaeraceae bacterium
AACCGGAGTTACCAGTTCGCGCGTGACAACTTCAAGCACCCTTCGCTGCCGTGTCGGAGAGAGAGGGCTCTTGGGCAGCGACACGGCAAACAACTGGTTGGGTCTGATCTGGGGGTTGCCGACCCAGTGCCCATCTTGAAACTCGAGAACATCAAAGCAGCAGCCGGTGTTCTCATTCCAAAATGCACCAAATGACCGAGCGGTCGCATCGGCGGCAGCAAGCAGCCAGTCTGCGTCTCCCGGGAGCAGTGCCGCAAGAAGTCTCAGCCCGCTCTGCCAGAGCGCCGAGAGTTCGATCGGCTTGCCGGTGCGTGGCGTCACGGCAACACCTGCGATGCGGGCGTCCATCCAAGTTAGCGCTTCGCCCTCGATGCCGGCTTCGATGAGCCCGTCCTCCGCCACGCGCACCCCGGGGCTCACACCGTCCACATGTGCGCGGATGATGTCGAGGCACGCGGCAAGCAACTCGCCTGCGCCCGGTGCCGTCAAAGGGCCGCCCGCCTGATCGACATACCTGTGGGTCGCGTGGAGGAACCACAGGCTTGCGTCTGCCGTGTTGTAGTGAGCGGCAGCGTCGTCGCAATCGTCAAAACGGTTCGGGATGAGTCCATCGCGGACCCGGCCTGCATAGGTCTCGAGCACGGTCTGAGCTTCTTGCAGTCGGCCGGTTGCGAGCAACAGCCCGGGCAACGAGATCATTGTGTCCCGGCCCCAATCTGCAAACCAGGGGTATCCGGCAATGATCGATGCTCCGGGGGTCGCGGAATCTGCTCCGGCGCGGGTCACCACGAATTGGTCCGCCGCTGCAGCCAGCCGGGGGTTGATCCGGGTCATCGAATGGGTTGCCGCAGGCGGGGGAAGCGGGACGAAGGCGTCCATTTCCGCGGTCAGCTCGAACCAGGGCTGGCCCGTTGTCAGTTGCACCTCGACGGTCGATGCGGCGAGCGACGACTCCCGGTGCTCATACCCCCGTGCCCGTTCGATCGGATACTCGAACTCATGCCACCAATCGGCTTCGCCGCACCATGCACCTCGACTGCACCGCAGTACGAGTTCGAGTCCGTCTCGTTCGGCTCGCAGTGTTCGTCCCCGGCGGTCGAGAGAGAGCCCGCTCGGAAGGTGTTGAAGACCGTGGAAGTCGCGAAGGAGGATCAGCGGTTTCACCCGAAGTGTTGCGTAGTCCGGCAACGTGTCTACCTGCCAGCGAATCGTGCAGGCATTGAACCCCTGCTGTAGCGTGAGGGTTCGGCTGACCGTGATCCCCGACGGCAGGCTCCATCGCCAGACGGCAGAACGCAAGTCACAGTCGAAGTTGAGCAGCTTCGTCCAGCCGTCCGGATTCGGATTTGGGTCGTCTCGAAACAGGAAGTTCGAGAGCGGCGTTTCCCCATCCCCTGGAAGCGTGATCGAGTCCACCACATGATGGAGGGCCATGATTCGTTGCACCGGTGGTGAGGCGGCGCCCACGAGCAATCCGTGGTACCGCCGAGTGGGAACACCGCACGCGGTACCCATGGCGAAGCCGCCAAGCCCGTTGGTGAGGAGCCACTCCCGATCGAATTCCGGCTTGGCGTCCTGGTGCATGCTCACGTGGTTCGCATTTTCGCAACTTCGGCGGAGAGGCGGCGACTCACCGAATCGCCAGACATGGGTCCGTCGCCTGAAATCCCCGGGAGCATGTCGGAGGCGAGATCCTTGCCCAGTTCAACCCCCCATTGATCGAACGAGTCGATGCCCCAGACGGCTCCCTGTGTGAACACGCGATGCTCGTACATGGCAATCAGCGAACCGAGCCGGGCCGGGTCGAGACAGGGGTAGAGAATGGTGGTGGAGGGACGATTCCCAGGCATGACCTTGTGCGGCCCCAGATCGGGCGCCGCGCCGTCTTCGAGCACCTGCTCAAGTGATCGTCCGCGGGCCAGCGCCTGTGCCTGAGCAAAACAGTTCGCCACGAGTATGTCACCGCGGCCGTCGGGGCTTGGCGTGGATGGTTGAGCTGCCACCAGAAAGTCGCACGGGATCATGGTCGTGCCCTGGTGGAGCATTTGGTGAAACGAGTGTTGTCCATTGGTTCCCGGTTCACCCCAGACCACCATCGACGTGCCATGGGAGACGGGCGTTCCGTCCAGACGCGTGCGTTTGCCGTTGCTTTCCATCTCCAACTGCTGGAGATACGCAGGGAGCCGGCACAGGTGCTGGTCGTATGGAAGCACCGCTCGGCTCTGGCACCCCCAGCAGTCGCGATACCAGCAATCAAGCAGGCCGAGCAAGATGGGAACGTTCTGCTCCAATGAGGCCTCCCTGAAGTGCGTGTCCATCCGGGCCGCGCCTTCGAGCATCTCCACGAACCCGTGAAACCCGATGGCGGCGGCGATGGACAGGCCGATGGCAGACCACATGGAGTAGCGTCCGCCGACCCAGTCCCAGAACTCGAACATGTTTGCGGTGTCGATGCCAAACTCCGCGACCCGGGTGGTATTGGCCGACACGGCGACAAAGTGCCGCTCGACGGCGGACTCGCCCAGGGACTCGACGACCCATCGCCTGGCCGCGTGCGCGTTGGCGAGGGTCTCCTGCGTTCCAAACGTCTTGGATGCCACGATGAACAGGGTTCGGGCTGGATCAAGCGATTCGATCGTGTTCGACAGATGAGCCGGATCGACGTTCGAGACAAAGTGTGCGCGAATCCCGCTGGCCCACCAGGGACGCAGGGCTTCCGTGGCCATGACGGGTCCGAGGTCGGACCCCCCGATGCCGATATTGACCACGTCGGTGATTCGCGCACCCGAAGCCCCCCTCCAGCCACCTCCGTGGAGGGCGTCACAGAACCTCTGCATGCGCTGGAGCACGTCGCGAACGCCGGGCATGACATCGACACCGCTCACCTGCATCGGGCGGTCTGATCGGTTGCGAAGCGCCATGTGCAGCGCCGCCCGGTTTTCGGTCGTGTTGACCGGCTCCCCGGCGAACATGGCGTCTCGCAGGCCTTCAACATCGCATTCCCGAGCCAGTGCTGCCAGAAGGTCCAGCGTCCGGCCCGTGGCAAGGTGCCGGGACATGTCGACCACCATGTGATCCACGTCATGAACGAACAGGTCGCATCGATCGGAGGCGTCACACAGGCTTGCCAGTGAAAGCCCTTTGAGTTCAGAACGATGACTTTCGAGGTCCTCCCAGGCACGGCTCATGCGTCATCCTCCCACATGCGAAACCCGCCGATGAATGCGAGGAAGTTGCTTCCTCGTTCGCATCGGTCGGGCAACTCGTCCAGCTTCTTGACGTTGCCGCCGCCGAGGACGACGTAATCGGGGTCGATGGCATCCACGAACTGCCCCACAACTTCAAAGACCGTGTCCCGCCAGGCGTCGAAACCCTGCCGCTTCAGGCCGGCCTTTCCCGTGTAGTGCTCAAAGCACGCGTCGCGAAAGGGCATGTGACCGAGTTCCAGCGGGTCCAACTTGCCATCTTGGATCATGGCTGAGCCGAGCCCGGTACCCAGGCCGAGAAAGAGCATTCGACCCCCGTGGTAGCTTCCCAGGGCCTGCATGGCGGCGTCATTGAGAATACGGACGGGGCAGCCGAACGCGGCCTCGTAGTCGAATCCCACCCACCCGCCGCCCAGATTGGACGGGTTCAGCAGGGGGCGGCCGCCGACGACCGGGGAGGGATACCCGATCGAGATCCGCCTCCAGTCCCAGTCGCTGCAGACATCGCAGACGGTTGCCACCATCGCCTCGGCCGAGAGATGCAGGCCCGATTTGACCTTCCGACGCGTCTGTTCGCCCTCGCGGAGGATCTTGAGATTCGAGCCGCCAATGTCGATGACCAAAGTGCTCACGCCCGCACGATAGCCGATGCCTGCGGGACGCTATCTTGCCGGTTGGAGGTGCCGATGCGGGTTGTCTTGGCTGGAGATCACGCGGGTCTGGAGATGCGTCGGCACCTCGCCGCCATCGCAGCGTCCATGGGCCATGAGATCGCGCTCGTCGGCCCCTGCGAGGGTGAGCGGGTGGACTTTCCCATCGCTGCTCGGGCGCTGTGCGAGGAACTCATGGCGGGAAGGGCCGATCGTGGCATCTTGCTCTGCGGGTCCGGGGCAGGCATGACCATGGCGGCCAACCGGTTTCCGGGAATTCGCGCTGCGACCGCTCACGACACGTACACGGCACATCAGATGGTCGAGCACGACGCGGCCAATGTTCTGACCCTCGGAACCCGAGTCATCGGCCCCGAACCCGCAGGCGAGATTGTGCGGGCCTACCTGTCGGCCGAGTTTCAACCCGTCGACCGGTATTGTCGGCGGCTCCAGCAGATCATTGACATCGAAAGGGCACGTACGATGAATCCGCTTCACGAACTGGCCGCGGCCGGGCAGGCCGTCTGGCTCGATTACATCAGGCGGGACATCCTCGATGACGGAACACTGTCGCGTTACATCGCCAACCTGTGCGTGACGGGTCTGACGAGCAATCCGTCAATCTTCGACAAGGCGATCTCCGGCAGCGATCTCTACGACGCGTCCATGGAGGGAGATGATCCTGAATCGGTCTTCTTCGACCTGGCCATTGACGACCTGGGACGGGCTGCCGATCTCCTTCGTACCGCATGGGATGTCAGCGGCGGGACGGACGGATGCGTGTCGCTGGAGGTGTCGCCGCTCCTGGCGGCCGACGCGGCCACGACCATTTCGCAGGGTGAGTCACTGTTTGCCCGGGCTGGAAAGCCAAACTTGATGATCAAGGTTCCGGGGACGCCCGAGTCTCCGGAAGCCATCGAGGAACTCGTGTTCCGCGGTGTCAATGTCAACGTGACGCTTCTCTTTGACGAGGCCCAATACCGCCGTGCCGCCGAAGCGTATGTACGAGGCATCGCCCGCCGGCTTGAGGCGGGCCTGGATGCCCACGTCTTTTCGGTGGCGTCTGTATTTGTGTCCCGTTGGGACACCCCGACCGCGGCGCTGGTTGGCGAGAACCTCGCCAACAGGCTCGGCATTGCCTGCGCGACGCAGTGTCACCGCACCTGCGAGGAGATTTTCGAAAGCGACCGCTTCAAGGCGCTCCAGGCCAAAGGGGCGCACCGGCAGAAACTCCTCATGGCAAGCACCAGCACGAAGGCCCCATCGCTGCCGGACACCCTGTATGTGCAGGCCCTGGCAGCCAGAGACTCGATCAATACGATCCCGGAGGCCACGCTCAAGGCGTTCGCCGATCACGGAACCGTCGATCAGGTTCTCGGGCCGGACGCTTGGGCAGACGCGGACAAGGTGGTAGCAGGCTTCGAAGCGGCGGGCGTCAATGTGCGCGAACTTGCCGAGAAGTTGCAGGCAGAGGGGGCCGAGGCGTTTGTGAAGTCCTGGCGAAACCTCATGCAGACGATCGATACGAAGCTCGGCAATCTGGCGACCAACTGACACCGACCCGGGAGCATCAGCATGCAGATCGCGATGATCGGGCTTGGGCGAATGGGCGGCGGGATGGTTCGCCGCCTGCTCGCGGCCGGGCATGAGTGTGTGGTGTGGGACATCGACCCGGACCCGGTCGCTGCACTGGCGGCCGAAGGGGCAGTGCCGGCCGCAACCCTCGAAGCCCTGGCCGCCGCCATGACAGGTCCGCGGGCCGTGTGGATGATGGTTCCCGCTGGTCTGGTCGACCGCGTCATCGACGACGTGTCACCGCATCTGAAGCCGGATGACGTGCTGGTGGATGGGGGCAACAGCATGTGGCGAGACGACCTCCGCCGGCATGCCGAACTCGCCGCGAGCGGCGTTCGGTACGTCGATGCTGGCGTGAGTGGGGGCGTCTGGGGTTGTGACCGGGGCTATTGCCTGATGGTGGGGGGCGAGGCAGACGCCGTGGCTCACATCGCTCCGGTGCTCGCATCACTGTCGCCAGGGATGGAGGCGGCCCCGCGAACGCCGGGCAGAAGCGGAGACCCTGCGACTGCAGAAGCCGGATGGCTGCACTGCGGTCCGAGTGGGGCGGGTCACTTCGTCAAGATGGTGCACAACGGCATTGAGTACGGGCTCATGGCGGCCTACGCGGAGGGGCTTGGCGTACTTGCCCACGCTGGGGCGGGCATGGACTCCAGAACGCACGACGCCGAGACGACGCCGCTGCGCAGTCCTGAGGCGTTTCGCTATGATCTCGATCTCCAATCGATTACCGAGTTATGGAGGCGAGGAAGCGTGATCGGATCGTGGCTGCTCGACCTCACGGCCACAGCCCTGCAGGAAGATGCCGGTCTCGACGCCTTCGCCGGACGAGTTTCGGACTCAGGTGAGGGCCGATGGACACTCGAGGCCGCGATCGAGACTGGTGCGCCGGCACCCGTGCTCGCTGCGGCACTCTTCCAACGATTCGCCTCGCGAGGCGAAGATGACTTCAGCAGGCGCGTTCTTTCGGCCATGCGATCGCAGTTTGGTGGACACGACGAGAAGCCCTCGTGAGCCGGTCTCTGGCTGACGCCCTGGTGATCTTTGGCATCACGGGCGATCTTGCGCACCGAAAGATCCTTCCGTCGCTCTACGCCATGGAGCGGCGAGGTGTCCTGAATGTCCCCGTTGTCGGCATTGCCCGGCAGGACATGTCACTTGAGGATCTGTGCGCCAGAGCACGTGATGGCATTGAGCGATTCACGACGGGCGATGTAGACGAGGTTGTCTTTTCCAGACTGGCCGATCGCCTGTCGTATGTCGTCGGTGACTACGCCGACCTGGACAGCTTTCATGCGCTTCGGCGGGCGCTGGGCGGTGCTGAACACCCATTGCACTATCTGGCCGTTCCCCCAAGTGTGTTTGCGATGGTGACGAAAAACCTCTCTGCTGGCGGCTGCGCAGCCGGCGCATCGGTGGTCGTTGAGAAACCCTTTGGCCGAGATCTGGAGTCGGCGGAGGCGCTCAACGCGGCGTTACACGCGGTGTTCCCCGAGGACCACATCTATCGGATTGACCACTATCTGGGCAAAGAGCCCCTGCTCAATCTGACGTACTTCCGGTTCGGCAACCGCTTTCTCGAGCCGATCTGGAACCGCGAGCATGTCCGAAGTGTGCAGATCACCATGGCCGAGGACTTTGGCGTGGAGGGGCGGGGTGCCTTCTATGACGAGGCTGGCGCCATTCGCGACGTGATTCAGAACCACATGCTGCAGATGGTGGCGCTGCTGGCTATGGACCCTCCAGCGGCGGCGGACGACGAAGCACTTCGCGATGCGAAGGTTCGTGTGCTGCGATCTATTCGGTCGCTCGGTGCCTCGGACGTTGTTCGAGGTCGGTATCGCGGCTTTCTGGAAGAGCGAGGCGTTCACGCTGACTCGCTGACTGAAACGTGGGCAGCCGCTCGGTTTCACATCGACTCATGGCGATGGGCGGGTGTTCCGTTTTTGATTCGGGTCGGCAAGCGAATGCCGGTCACTGCGACGGAAGTGCTGGTGGATCTCCGCACGCCGCCTCAGGCGCTTTTTGAGGACGCCTGCGAAGGTGAGCGCAACTACTTCCGGTTTCAGTTCAAACCGTTTACGACGATCTCCATCGGTGCTCGGGCCAAGAAGCCTGGTGAGGCCATGGTGGGAGAGCAGATCGAGATGATCGCCCTGCATCAGGAGCCGGAGGAGATGAGCGCCTATGAGCGGCTCATCGAAGACGCCATGCAGGGGCAGGCGGGCCTGTTTGCGCGGGTGGACGAAGTGGAGACGGCTTGGAGAATCGTGGACCCCGTGCTCGCCACACCGCCGCCACTGCACGAGTATCAACCCGGCACGTGGGGGCCGCCCGAGGCGCGGCATCTTGTGGCCGGGTACGGCCAGTGGCATGATCCCCTGACGCCGGTCAAACCACTTCCGCCGGACGCCCTGTGAGCGCTCCAATGAGGCGTGCGGCCGGTGGACTCCTGGTGGAGGTCCATCCTGACGCCGAAGCACTCGCGCGGGCGGCTGCTGGCCGGCTTGGGCTTCTCTTGACCGAGGCGATCGCTGTCGATGGCAGGGCCGTGTTTGCGGTGAGTGGTGGTTCCTCGCCGTGGCCGATGCTGCGGACCCTGGCGGCCAGCGAGGCGGTTTCTTGGCGGCACGTGCATGTGGTTCAGGTGGACGAGCGCATCGCGCCCGAAGGGGATGACTGCCGCAACTGGATGCGTGTGCGGGAGGTCTTCAGTGGAGTGGTTCCAGGTGAGAATCTTCATCCCATGCCGGTGACCGAGGATGATCTGGAACGCGCTGCAGATACGTACGGCTCGGCACTCTCCCGCATCACCATGGACCGTGGCGTCACGGCGGCGCATCTTGGACTTGGGCCCGATGGCCACACGGCGTCACTTTTTCCTGGCGATCCGGTCACAGATGCCACGGGTCGCGATGTGGCAGTGACCACGCAGGCCCACGAGGGGCGTCGCCGGATGACGCTCACGTTTGAGGCGATCAACGCCGCCCAGCATGTGCTCTGGCAGGTGCAGGGAGCGTCCAAGGTTGCGATGGTGCGCAGACTGATTGAAGGTGACACAGGTATTCCGGCGGGACGGGTGCAGAGGGACCGCGCCGTTCTCATGCTCGATCGAGCTGCGGCAGGAGTATGAGCGGCAGATGACACTTCGATTCAAGCTGTTCGTCCTGGTGATTCTGCCGATCGGTGTGGTGTTCAGCGTGCTGGCCATCATGCAGCACCTGGCGATGCGGGATGCCGCGATTGCGGCCGCGAAAGAGCATGCCCTCCTGTTGACGCAGGCGACAGCCCGCGAAATCGAGGCCGAACTGGCCAAGGTCGTTCACGTCGCCCACGCCGGGGCGGCGGCGCTGAGCGAGGCCCACGAACTCACGGGCGACCGCGTCTGGCCACTGTTGGAGTCGCTCGTGCAGCGGGTTCCACTCGTGGAGGGTGCATCGGTTGCATGGGATCCGAGCCATGTCTCAGAAGGCGGGCTCTCTGCTCCGTATGTCTGGCGGCGTGACGGCACCATGCGTCGTCGTGATCTGAGTGTCGCGTACGCCGAGGATGGTGGGACTCGATATGTGGATCGGCGGTGGTACACGGTGGCAGCGGGTGGAACAGCAG
>CAZSSV010000091.1:0-8970 GCA_964609425.1 uncultured Isosphaeraceae bacterium
ATCTTGGCCTCCGCGCCGTGTAGCCCGTCGTTGTCGACGATCTTTCCGCCGCCAACCCACAACTGCGAGCCGTCGTCGCTGGTCAGACGAAACTGGTACACGCCGTCCTCCCGGGCCAGCAGATGGCCATCAATCAGCGCGAGAAAGTCATCCTTCAGTGGCCCGAAGTCGCCCCGCTGGTCCGAGAGATCGATTTCCTCCACGCGCAGCCACACGTTGGGGTCCTGCCCGGGGACGAGCGGCGCCAGCGCCTCGATCCGGCGATCGAGTTGCCACACCCGCATCACCGCGCCCGGTTGCAGGTCCACTGAGCCGGCAAGCAACGCAAGCGTAAGTCCGATGGTCGTCATCAAAGACCCTCCATGGTTCCGGCCCCGGTCAGTCGTTCCGGCGACATGCGTGCCGCCCCGTCGAGTGCCCGCAGAAGGTCGGCCCCAGTCGCCACATCCATCGTGAGCCGCGCCAACGTTCGGCCCCGTGCATCGTCCAGCGACATGTGGCACCGCATCTCGGCGCCCGTTCCAGTCTTACCGATCCACCGCCACCCGCCGCCATCGATGCTTCGCTGCCCGGGGGCATCAATCGGAGGCAGCGTCTCTGCGACTTCGAGCATGATGTCCGATGAGGCCGCCGGCGGCGCGTCCTGAAGCGATGCCTCCATGGCGGCCAGCAGCGAAAGGGCCGACGTCGTGTCCAGCCGAGCAGCAGCGAGCCACACGGCTCGGTCCGGCTGAAGAACCGCCACGAGCGTTCTCTGATCAACCGACGGTGGCCCATCGCTCACGCGATCACGAATCGGTCGCTGCACGATCACGCGGACATCGCCGGTCTGTCTCGGGTCTGATGCGAGGGCGGCATCGGGTCCGCGAACAAGGCGATGCGGCGGGCCCGGCGTCGAACATGCCGCCAGCGTCAGGGACACACCCAGCACGATGCGGCCCATCATCACTCTTCGTTCTCGTCCGCTTGGGTAAACGCTGGGACCACAGCCACCTGCGCCGGATCCAGCAGCAGTTCGAGCTGCGCGAGCGTCCGCTGCTCCAATTGAGCCCGGCTGTATTGAATCCGGGCGATCAGGAGGTCTGCGGTCAGGCTCTCACGTGAAGGTGGAAACGAGCGGCCGGCCGGTTTGTCGCGTGTTGCCGCAACCAGCTTTCGCGTCAGACCCAGCCACGCCTCCCGGTACGCCGCTGTGTGAGAATCAATCTGCTGTCTCTGTTGGGCCGACAATTCAATCGCCATCAGCTGCTCGATCACCGGATCGACGCTACGCGTGGCGCTGAACACCTTTGGGTACGCCGCACGCTCATAGGCGTCCTGCATGGCCCAGGCCGCAGCGTCCGGAACGGATGCGAAGAGCGCATCCGCCGTCTCGCGGTTGAGTGTCGCCAGGTCACCCGCGATCTCGGCCACCTGCTCGCGGCGTTCCTGCCATTTGCGTCGCATGGCCTGCCGGACCGTCGAGTCATACTCGTCATCGTTTGACCACAGCCGCTGCTCAAGCCCGCGGACCCGTTCGATTCGCTGCTGCAACTCTTCGACGAGCGGCCTGGTCTGCTGGTCGTACGCGATGAGCCCGTCGAGGACCATCGTCCGCTCCGCCTCTGTGAGCACGGCTGGATCCGTTCCAAGCACGACGATGACAAGATCGATCACCGACTCCTGGGAGGCGCGAACCGCCCAATCATTGGCTGCGATTCGCTGCCGATTCCGCGAACGCTTCATCGCGTCCCGCAATCGACCGATTCGACCGCGGTCAATCGAGTCGGGGAGTGCCAGTTCCAGATCGCGGAAGAAAGTCTGTTCATAGGCGGCGAACGCCTCGGCTGCCGACGCCCGCGCGTTCGTCCAACGCGCCCGCCAGTCCTGCCACCGCTCATCTTCCGGAGCCTCGTCGTCTTCCGCAGCCGCTTTGCGGCCATGCCCCGCCAGGACGCTCCAGGCCTCTGCCTCATACGCTTCATGCATGGCGGCCATCAGCTCAATCGCGGCATCATCGGCGCCGAGCCACCGCCCGAACTGTTCAATCTGCTCCCTGGCCAGCGGCTCAACTCTCATCCTCGCCGCGGCCTGCTTGTCTGTGAGCGGCTCCTGACCGGCTCCATCCGCCGCCTCCGGCTCGTGCTCGACCAGTGTCTCGTCGTCTCCGACCACGTAGCGGTCAATGACCGCCTGAGCCTTCGTCAGTGTGGCCTGGCGTTGTCGCTCGGCTGAAGCAACCCGGTCTTCCGCTTCGAGTGGAATCTCGCCCTGCAGTTGGGCCATGGTGCGATACGTCCGCTGCGCATCAAGCGCCGCCATGTATCGCCCTGCGAGACTGTTCCACGACCTGTCCAGCTCCGCAATGGCGGCTTCAATCTCTGCCCCTTCAGCGCGATCGGCAGCGCCCTCAGCCAGAAGTTTGAGCGCGTTGCGAGCCAGCCCGAGCCCCTGGTCTGCCTCGTCGTACCCGCTCGTGAGGAAACGTCCCCGAAGATTCGCCCCCTGCTCGGCAGGCAGGACTTCCATGAGGTCCTTGTAGGCCCGGCGATTCTCCTTGGCCATGAGGGCCGCCCGCTCCTGAAGCGGCTTGGTGACTTCATCGAAAAACGCAATCAACCTGGTTTGATTGGACTCGTCGGCTCCGAATGCCATGATCGCCGCCATGTCCATATCCCGCAGGCCCAATGCATCAACCTCGTCCAACACCTGGTCAATGGCTTCTTTCGCTGCAGTCTCGAAACGAGCCAATACCGTCAGCGACCGCTTGGCGTGTCCCGCGAGAATGACATCCACCTGCTCGTCGATGTCTCCTGGGACTTCAATGCGGCGCATGATGCCCAACAGATCCGGGCTGGCGCCCTCGTTCAATTCACCGACCACCGTGCGATGAAGCATTGACAACCGCCCGAGTGCCCGGCGGTCCCGCTCCTGTTCGAGCTTGGCCAGTTGGGGGTCGCTCAGCAGCGGAACCAAGGCATCGAAGTACCGATCGTCGATCTTCCCGAATGCGCGAATGGCCGCCAGACCCTCCCGGACGATTGCGTGGATCTCTTCCCGCTCCGGAATCTCGAACTCGCCACCCCACCACTGAACCCTCGTGAAGAGATCCATGAGGTGGTCCATCGCCACCTTGACCTCCTTGTTTTGAAGATCCTCAAACGCCAGGTTGTAGGACTCATAGTTCCCCAGCGCCGCCAATTGCTGCTGGCGAGACAAGTCGAGTTCCTCCCCGATGGCGCGAACATCCTGCACGCTCATCGGCTGAACGAAGAACGGATACTCCTGCGCCGCTGCCGGCTGCGTCCATCCAATCAACCCCAGAAGCGTCGCGATCACCGTCCATCGTGGCATGCCATCTCTCCTTGTGTCCCCACGCATGGTAGGCGAGGAAGCAAGCAGCAACGACGGCGGCGGGCCCAGGAAGCCCGCCGCCGGTCAGAGGAGCGTCACCATGTCGCGAGGTTCACCCACGCGGATTCGGGTCAGGCCGCCGTCCGGGTCCTGCCGACCGTTCGCTGCTCGGCTGTCGCGCGGCGAGCAGGCTGGGTTTCGATGTTGTGGAGCATGCCGGCGGGCGTGTCGGACCAGATGTCGGCGCCGATTTCCTCGGCCAGCCCCTCCGCGCGATTGAACACACCACCACCAACGGCGATTTGCGTATCCGGGCAGGCGCCCACCTGGCGAATCGTGTCGATGAGCCGCCTGATGTTCGGCGCATCGGACGCGGCCGACGAGAACATCAGCAGGACATCGGGTCGCTGCTCGTGCACGGCCGAGAGGAGTTCGTCGTAGGCGATACCCCCACCACCGAAGGACACCGTGTATCCACCCGCCTCGGCGAGATCGGCCACGATCTGGGCAGCCAGGTCGTCCGCTTCGGTGTCGCCGCAGAAGAGCATCATCGAGCGACCAGAGCGATCCTTCTGCGTGTAGCAGGCCTGCGCCTGATCGACGAGGCTTCGCAGCAGACGCGTTGCATAATGATGCGCAAGCGTTGTCAACTGATCGCGACGGAACAGGTCGTTGACCATGTCCAGAAGCGGCCAATAGACCTCTTGTGTCATCGTTTCGGGCGCAAGGCCTTCATTCAACCACTCGCGCACCGTGGACCGAGCACCTGTTCGGTCTCCGGTGATGAGCATCGGGAAGAGGCGTTCCACCATCGCCTGCGTGTTCACTGGTCGGCTCCTTGAACGTCCGGACGAATCCGGGGACTGATCTGTACCGCAGCAACCGTGCCGCGATGTCTTCCCCGAACGAGAGACACATCGGAGAGGACAAGCGTTCGACTGGCAGTAGTTTTCGCGTCGTTGGAAATCCGCGCTTATCGGCCCACCGGCGCACGGAATGCGCGGGCGGCCCATGTGGGTCCGAGAATAGAATCGGCGATCAGAACGCCGCCGAACGGGGCGTTCTCGGGAACGGAATCACATCGCGGACGTTGGCCATGCCTGTGGCATACGCAATGGTCCGCTCGAATCCGAGACCAAAGCCTGCGTGCGGGACAGTCCCGTACTTTCGGAGATCTCGGTACCACCAGTAGTCTGAAGCGTCGAGTCCCATGTCCGCGATGCGGGCATCGAGGACTTCCAGCCGCTCCTCTCGCTGGGCACCGCCGATGATTTCCCCGATGCCAGGAGCCAGCACGTCCATGGCCGCGACGGTTCTTCCGTCGTCATTCTGCCGCATGTAGAAGGCTTTGATGTCTCTGGGATAATTCATCACCACGACCGGCCGCCCCACGTGCGTCTCGGTCAACCACCGCTCGTGCTCACTTTGCAGATCGATGCCCCAACTCACCGGAAAGTCGAAGGAGTGTCCTGCGGCGACGGCCCTTTCCAAAAGCGACACGGCCTCGGTGTAGTCCATCCGCTCGAAGGACGAGTCGACAAAGGACTCAAGCCGATCGATGCACGTCTTGTCGATGCGGTCACGGAAGAAGCCCATGTCGTCCGGCAATTCATCGAGCAGGGCCCTGAAGATGTACTTCAGAAAGTCCTCCGCCAGATCTGCGTCGTCGTCAAGATTCGCAAACGCAATCTCGGGCTCGATCATCCAGAACTCTGCCAGGTGCCGGGATGTGTTGGAGTTCTCGGCGCGAAACGTGGGCCCAAACGTGTACACCTTGCTCAGCGCCAGGCAATACGCCTCGACGTTCAACTGCCCGGACACCGTCAGGTTGGTTTCTCGGCCAAAGAAGTCCTGCCCAAAGTCGATCTCGCCCGCTTCGTTTCGCGGCATGTTCTGCAGGTCGAGTGTCGAGACATGGAACATCTCCCCCGCACCTTCGCAGTCGCTCCCTGTAATGATCGGCGTGTGCACCCAGTAGAAACCATGCTCGTGGTAGTACCGGTGAACCGCCTGGGCCAGGCAGTGGCGAACGCGGGCGATGGCCGAGAAGGTGTTGGTCCGCACCCGCAGGTGCGCCACTTCCCGCAAGTATTCAAACGTGTGCCGCTTCGCGGGCACCGGATACGTGTCTGGGTCTTCGACCCATCCGATTGGCTCGATTTCCGTTGCCAGCATTTCCACCGACTGGCCCTTGCCCTTGGACTCGACCAGTTCTCCGCGACAGACCACGGAACACCCACCGGTCAGCCGCTGCACATCCTCGGCGTAGTTGGGCAAATCGCCCGGAGCGACCACCTGCACGGCGTCAAAGCACGAGCCGTCATGGACCTGGAGAAAGGACAGCCCGGCCTTGGAGTCCCGGCGGGTCCGCACCCAGCCTCGAACCTCGACCGAGTCTCCCAGACCACAACCCTTGCCCAGAAGCACCTGTTTGACGGAATGGACGGTCGGGGGGGCGGTCATCGCGTGGACTCCAGGTTGGGGCCCCGGAGGGCCGATCGGGGAGGAGCATCCTCCGGTGCAGCGGTGGCGTCAAGGGGCCACACGCCGCCAGAACGGCAGTCTGCAGGGTCACGCGGCTCCGCTTCGGCCGCCGCCTGACGCGGCATGTCGCCTGAAAACCCTCGACCGGCCCGATTTCGGCACGGGGCTTGCAGGCCAAGGAGGGCGGTCGGTCCGCCCGGAGATGTCATGCGTCACGCCTGCCCACAGCCCAATGCCCGCCTGAACCTGCTCCTCTCCTATGGAGGATGGCGGGAACATGCCGCTGTCACGCAGTTGCCACGGCTTCTTGAGCCCATGGGCATCCAGTCCCTTCAGGCCAACACGGGCGAGGAAGCTGCATCCCTGATTCAGCACCGACCCGTCCACATCGCCGTGGTCGATCTGGAGATTCCGCTTGCTTCGACAGGCGATCGCCGGGTGGCCGGTGGGCCGAGAATCCTGCAGCTGCTCCGCAGGCTGAACCCGTCGCCTCCGACCATCGTCATTCGACCAAGGCAGGCGAGCGGCCGCGAAGACGCCCGTGGGCTGGTCGCGTCGCTCAAGGAGGGCGCATTCGCGGTCATCGACCGGCCCCTGCACATTGAAGTTCTGCTCGAAACGCTGCGGCGCGTGCTGCAGCGTCATTACATGGATACCTGGCCGGCGACTGCATCGCAGGCCACCACGAACACACCCGCCGGGACTGATCCCGGCCCTGGAAGGAGCGTTGAGCAATGAAGGTGAAACCCCTGGGAGACAAGGTGCTCGTCAAGCGAGCCGAGGCCGCCGATCGGACCGAGTCCGGCATCTACCTGCCCGAGTCCGCCAAGGACAAGCCAAAGGAAGGCAAGATCATGGCGACAGGCGCGGGACTTCTGAACAAGGAGACCGGAGAGTACATGCCGTTCAGCGTCAAGAAGGGTGACCGCGTGTTGTTCTCCTCGTATGCCGGCACCGAAGTCAAGATCGAAGGCACCGAGTACCTGATCATGACCGAGGACGACATCCTCGGCATCATCGACTGAGAAGACCCATGGAACGCGGACCCATTCTGAGCGTGCTCAACGACATGGTCGGCACATCCGCCGAACTGGACCTCGTCCTCAACGGCGACCATGAGCCGATCGAGTTGCGAAATGTCACCGAAGTGGAGGCCCTGCACAGTTCGCACGGCATCCGCATCCAGACAAAGGCCAACATCATCTGGATCGACGCCAGCCACGTGTCGGCCATGTGGCAGGCCCGGATGGACATGGAGTGACCCCTGCGTGCAGCACGACCAAGTCAGAACAGCCCTTGCCGATCTCAACGGGATTCGCGACGTGCGGGTCCGCTTCGAGTCCGCCGGTGACTGCCTGATCAGGAACGCGCTGCTGGTGCCCGTCGAAGATGACGGGCTGATCAAACTGACGGACGGGGCAACCGAGTACGTCCTCAATGCCGATCGGATCGTGTGGATCGAGATCGGACCTCCGGCGGCGACCACTTAACAGACTTCCACGCCGAGCCGTGGACAGGAAGGAATACAGAACCATGACTGCCAAACAGATCGCGTACGACATTGAAGCCCGAGAGCGCATGCTCCGGGGCATTCAGAAGCTGGCCAAGGCCGTCAAGACCACACTCGGGCCGTCGGGCCGGGTCGTCGTGCTTGAGAAGTCCTTTGGGGCCCCCACCGTCACCAAGGACGGCGTCACCGTCGCCAAGGAGATCGAACTGGAGGACGCCTACGAGAACATGGGCGCCCAGATGGTGAAGGAAGTTGCCTCCAAGTCCTCCAAGGACGCTGGAGATGGAACCACGACGGCGACCGTGTACGCCGAGGCCATCTTCACCGAGGGCCTGAAGAACATCACCGCCGGGGCCAACGCCACACAGGTCAAGCGAGGCATCGACCTTGGCGTCGCCGCCCTGTGCGACGAGTTGGCGTCCATGTCCAAGCCCGTGAAGCGATCCACCGAGATTGCTCAGGTCGGCACCTGCGCCGCCAATCAGGACGAGACCATCGGCCGCATCATCGCCGCGGCGATGGACAAGGTCGGCAAGGACGGCGTCATCACCGTGGAGGAAGGCTCCAGCCTCGAAACCACTGTTGAACTGGTCGAGGGCATGCAGTTCGACAAGGGATGGCTCAGCCCCCACTTTGTCACCGACACCACCAGCATGGAAGCCGTCCTGGAAGACTGTTACATCCTGATCCACGAGAAGAAGCTCTCCTCGGCCAAGGACCTCCTCCCGATTCTCGGCAAGGTCGCTGAGTCCGGAAAGAGCCTGCTCATCGTTGCAGAGGACATCGAAGGCGAAGCCCTCGCGACCCTGGTCGTGAACCGACTCCGCGGAATCCTCAAGGTGTGCGCGGTCAAGGCCCCCGGCTTCGGCGACCGCCGCAAGGCCATGCTGCAGGACATCGCGACCCTTACCAACGGCACCGCCGTGATGGAGGAACTCGGGATCGACCTTGAGAGCCTCGGCATCAAGGATCTGGGCCGCGCCAAGAAGGTGACCATCGACAAGGACAACTCCACCATCATCGAAGGCGCTGGCAAGTCCAGCGAGATCAAGGGACGCATCGAGCAGATTCGTGCCCAGATCGACCAGTCGACTTCCGACTACGACAGCGAGAAGCTCCAGGAACGCCTGGCAAAGCTCGCCGGCGGGGTCGCCCAGATCAATGTGGGCGCCGCGACCGAAGTCGAAATGCAGGAGAAGAAGGCCCGCGTCGAGGACGCACTTCACGCCTGCCGCGCCGCAGTCGAGGAGGGTGTCCTGCCCGGAGGCGGTACCGCGATCATGCGTGCCCGCGGCGTCCTGGAGGGCGCCCGCAAGAAGGCTCGCGGAGACGAGAAGCTCGGTATCGACATCGTTGGCCGTGCCGTCACGGCGCCCATTCGCCAGATCGCAGAGAACTGCGGCATGGAAGGCGCCATCGTCGCACAGCGGGTCGAAGACGAAGACAGCGACACCTGGGGTTTCAACGCCCTCACGCGTGAGTACGGCGACCTCGTCGAGGCTGGCGTCATCGTGCCGACCAAGGTCGAGCGTGTTGCACTCGAGAATGCCGCGTCCATCTCCGGCCTGTTGCTGACGACGGACTGCGCCATCACGGAGATCAAGAAGGACGCCGAAACGGCGCCCGCAGGCGGTGACATGGAC
>CAZSSV010000092.1:0-8863 GCA_964609425.1 uncultured Isosphaeraceae bacterium
GCGACATCCTCGCGGCGTATCGACTGTCCACTTGTCAATGAGCAGGGCTGGAAACAGCACGCCCCCCAGTTCGGCCACAAAGGCCGGAGCGGCACAAAAGGCCGCCCCCAAGGGGCGAGCGAGGAATCGTACCGAAACCACGGCCCCTGTCAAGCCGTCGAGGGGCCTGAAGGGTCCACTTTCTCCACAAAACCGGGCCCCACCACATCTCGGACCGCCACCACCGCAAGCGTCACGTCGGCGACTCCCGCGTCGCGAAGCAGGCCCGAAGCGATTCGGGCCGTCTGCCCAGTGGTCAGCACGTCATCAACCAGCACCACTCGCGCGTCCCGAAGTCGGACCCTGGCAAGGGGATGGAGGTGCCATCCCCGTCGGCTGGCAGCCAGACGCGCCGAGCGCGACCGACCTGACTGAGGCTGTCCCCACAGCCG
Organism: uncultured Isosphaeraceae bacterium; assembly: GCA_964609425.1. Classification (GTDB taxonomy): domain Bacteria; phylum Planctomycetota; class Phycisphaerae; order Phycisphaerales; family SM1A02; genus UBA12567. The sequence goes on from CAZSSV010000092.1 coordinate 432, forward strand.
CCACAGGCTCCGCGCGTAACGGGCTCCCAAACCCCGCGCCACCGCCCGCGCCAGGAGGTCGGCATGGTCGAGGCGGCGGCGGCCCCGCCTGCTCAGCGGCATGGGCACCGGCACCACGATGGCGCTGCGCATCGCGGGCCCACCGCACTCGGCGCGAAGGGTGTTGGCAAGACGGCGGCCCAAGGGCGTCGCCAGTTCCCACCAGCCACCGTACTTGAGTGAACGGACCAGCGACCCACACGGTCCCTGATAGCGGCCCAGCCGGCAGACGCCTCCCGCAAGGGTGGGAACCCTGGACCCCTGGCAGCCGCCGCAGCCCTCAACGCGGCCCCGGTGGCCGGGCGTCGACTGGCCACACCGGCGGCACCACGGCCCACGCCCACGGACCAGTTGGCCTCGCACCCACCGTTCTGCAGCGGGCCGGGCACGGCCAATCCATCGCGAACCGTTTCGTGTACCCCACCGGCCACACGCATGCATCAGATTCCGCATATCGGCAGGATGACCGACCTACGGACCGGTTCGACCCGTCCAGCCAAACTTCTGGGGTCACCCCGGTCCTCGCCGCACGAAGGGCCCCCTCCAACACCGCGTCAGCAGCCCAGAATGCTTGGCCGATCGACCCGGCCAGCGAGCAGCCGCCTCGCCGCCACCCGCGCCTGCGGCAGGACATCGGGCAACAGACCAGAAACCTCGGACACGCTCAAGCCCACCGCGTCCGCATACGCAGCCACGACCGCCGAAGATGGCAGACCTGGCGATCCGAGCAGCCGCGCCCGAACGCGGGCGCGGGCGTCCTCGTCCAATGATTCGGCCCAGTGGATGATGAGGTTCTCGGACATGCCGGCTCCATGGGGGCTGCGAAAGGGGCAGAACACCCATGAGAAGCCCGGTGGGCCACGCCACCTTTCGCGTGCAGCCAAGATTGGGCCTGAAAAGCCCGAAGAAGTCTGAAAGCCCTTGCGGCCCAAGGGATTATCACCCCCGTGGAAGCGGGCAGGAAACAGGTAGATCGCACCATGTCAAGGAGATCGTGGACGCGGCAGGTTCTCAGCGCATTTGAGACCGAGTACGAAGACATGTATCTGACGGCCCGCTCATGCCTGAGCCAGGCCGCCGCACAGACCGTCTGCCTCAACGCCTTTGAGGGCGTGATTCACGAGTTTTGTGAGAATGGCGAAAATCCCCCCGCGGACCTTCATTCTCTTCGCCGAGCGGTTCATGCTCACCTGCGTACGTTGCTTCGATCAAAGCAAGCAGGGCGGCCCACTGTTCGATCAACCAGCCGGCAGATGCCACACGGGCACAGACCGGAGGGGACACCTGGTAAGGACACACGCCATGCGTAACGACGGCTCAACACACCCCGACCCGCAGCATCTCGCGGAGGCGCGACAGAGCAAGGCGAACGTCCGGCGGAAACTCAAATCCATGATTGACGAGCACGTCGTCGTCGATCCCATCCTTCTGGACGAGTCGCTGGAGCAGTCCCTCTTTGCAGACCTCCCCTGGCGCGACCCTTCACCTTCCGGTGAGTTCGAGGCCATTCAGGCCTGAGCAGCTCGGATTGTCAGATCCCCCCGCTTGCGTTCCGGTTCTCTTCCGAAACGCGAGTCCACACAACACGGCACGCTCCGACCGCCGGAGCGTGTCGTGCGTGGCGCGCCATCAGCCCTTCGCGGCCATGCGTCGGAGTACGGTGTGCAGAATGCCGCCATTGCGAATGTAGTCGACCTCGACCGGAGTATCGACCCGCAACAGCGCCGAGAACGACACCGTCGATCCATCGGGCTTCGTCGCTCGGACCGCCACCGTCTGTCGCGGCTCAAAGTGCTCGCCCCAGTCGATGTCAAACGCTTCGTCGCCAGCGAGTCCCAGGAACGCCGCCGACTGGCCTGCTTCAAACTCAAGCGGCACCACCCCCATGCCGACCAGGTTTGACCGGTGGATCCGCTCATAGGACTCAGCGATCACGGCCTTGACGCCGAGCAGAAACGTCCCCTTGGCCGCCCAGTCTCGCGACGATCCCATGCCGTAATCCTTGCCGGCCAGCACAATGAGCGGCGTGCCAGCCGCTGCGTAGTTGGCGGCGGCATCGAAGATGGTCGACACCTCGCCGGTCGTGAAGTCTGTGGTCCATCCACCCTCCGTTCCTGGTGCCAGCAGGTTGCGGACGCGAATGTTGGCGAACGTGCCACGCGTCATCACCAGGTCGTTGCCTCGCCGGGAGCCGTAGGAGTTGAACATCGCCCGCTCGACACCGTGGGCCGAGAGCCACCGACCGGCCGGAGAATCGACCGCGATCGACCCCGCCGGAGAGATGTGGTCGGTCGTCACCGAATCGCCAAGCAGGCACAGCACCCGGGCGGAGTTGACTTCGGGAATCCCCGGCAGCGCCTCGGTCATCCCCGTGAAAAAGGGCGGAAGGTGTATGTATGTGCTCTCAGGCCATCCGTAGATGCTGCCCTCGCCGGCCTCGACGGCTCGCCACTGATCGGAGCCGGCGAATACATCGCCGTACTCCTTACGAAACTGCGCCGGCTCGATGGCGGCAGCGACCACTGCGTCGATCTCCGCCTGCGCCGGCCAGATGTCGGCCAGGTGAATCGGCTCGCCATCGGCGGACTCCCCGAGCGGCTCCGAGTCGAGTTGAATGTCGACCGTTCCTGCGATGGCGTACGCAACGACGAGTGGCGGAGAAGCCAGGTAGTTCGCGCGAACGTCCGGCGAAATCCGGCCCTCGAAGTTCCGATTCCCGCTCAGCACCGACGTCGCCACAATATCGTGCGCCTCAATCGCGTCGTGAACGGCGTCCGGAAGCGGGCCAGAATTCCCGATGCAGGTCGTGCACCCGTAGCCGACAATGTCAAAGCCAATCGCCTCAAGGTCGTCAAGCAGGCCCGCACGTTCAAGGTAATCACGCACAACCTTGGAGCCAGGCGCCAGTGACGTCTTCACCCACGGCTTACGCGTCAGTCCGAGCGCTCGCGCGCGTTTGGCGACCAGTCCAGCAGCAACCATGACATCTGGGTTGCTGGTGTTGGTGCAGGACGTGATCGCCGCGATCACCACAGCGCCGTCGGACAGTTCGCAGGTCGTGTCATTCAGTGTGAGGGTCGCTGCCGCGGTCGCAACCCCTCCATGGCCTCTGTCGAACGTCTGCGAGAGCGTCTTCTGCCATGTCCCCTGCATGTCACTGAGCGGAATACGGTCCTGAGGTCGCTTCGGACCTGCCAGCGCTGGCTCGACCGTCGACATGTCGAGTTCCAGCACGTCGGTGTAGATGATCTCAGCGGCCGGATCATGCCACAGGCCCTGCACGCGGCAATACTGCTCCACGGTGTCGATGAGGGCCTCATCGCGGCCGGTGAGCCGGAGGTATCTGAGGGTCTGTTCGTCCACCGGGAAGAACCCCATCGTCGCCCCGTACTCGGGCGCCATGTTCGCAATCGTCGCGCGGTTTGCCAGGGGCATGGCTGCCAGTCCGGGGCCGAAGAACTCCACAAACTTTCCAACCACACCGTGCGCTCGCAGCAGCTCGGTCACCCGAAGCACGAGGTCGGTTGCGGTGCAGCCTTCCGGAAGCCTTCCGCACAGTTTGAAGCCGACGACCTCGGGGATGAGCATGGAGATGGGCTGGCCCAGCATGCATGCCTCGGCCTCAATGCCGCCCACACCCCAACCCACAATCCCAAGACCGTTGATCATGGTGGTATGCGAGTCGGTGCCGACCAGAGAGTCGGGGTGAAGCCACTGGCCGTCGTCCCAGACCACCTTGCCGAGGTACTCAAGGTTGACCTGATGCACGATCCCCGTCGCGGGCGGAACAACGCTGAAGTTGTCGAAGGCCTGCTGGCCCCACTTGAGAAACGTGTACCGCTCTGCGTTTCGCTTGAACTCAAGATCAGAATTGATGGTGATTGCCTGCGGGCTTCCGAAGGCGTCGACCTGCACGGAGTGATCGATGACCAGATCACACGGCACGAGTGGGTTGACTCGGGACGCCGAGCCAGCATCGCCCGTCATCTCGACGATCGCCGTCCGCATCGCCGCCAGGTCGACCATCGCTGGAACGCCGGTGAAGTCCTGCAAAACGACGCGGCCGGGCTTGAAGGGAATCTCTCGAGGGGGCACGGCGGTCGCGTCGTAGTTCAACAGCGCCCTGACGTCGTCTTCCCCGACCACGTGACCATCGCAATGGCGGAGGCACGCTTCCAGCAGCACGCGAATGCCCATTGGAACGCTGCCGAGAGATACACCCTCCGCTTCCGCCAGCGCCGGAAGCGACGCGATTCGGCGGGTGCCGAGCGGGGTGTCGATGGTTTGAACGGCTCCGAACGGATCGCGCTGGTCGGACACGGCACTGGCTCCTCTGCAAAGGGCTCATGATACCGCGCCCCTCTGGGCGCTTCGGTCAAACCAGGTCGGGGCGATCCGGGTTGGCGATCAGTCTGATGTCCGGGCGAGGTCCGCACACAATGTGGCCCGCGGGCACCGACTTGGACAGAAACACACCGCCCGCAATCACGCAGTGATCACCGATGATCGTATCGCCGCCGAGAATCGTCGCGCCAGCGTACACGGTGACGTGGTCGCCGAGGGTCGGGTGCCGCTTGACACCTCGCTTGAGCGCCCCGCGCTCATCCCGCTCGAACGAGCGGGCACCCAGCGTCACACCCTGGTACACCTTGCACTGATCACCGATCATGGTCGTCTCACCAATGACCACACCGGTCCCATGGTCAATGAAGAAAGACCTTCCAATGGTGGCCGCTGGATGAATGTCGATGCCGGTGTCACTGTGGGCGTGCTCCTGCATGATGCGAGGGAGCAGCGGAACACCGATCTCGACCAGGGCATGGGCGAATCGGTGCGTGGTGAGCGCCCGCACGCCGGGATAGCAGAGCACCACTTCGTCGATGTGCCGAGCGGCCGGGTCGCCGTCATGGGCGGCCTGCACGTCGAGGCTGAGAAGATCGCGAATCTCCGGCAGCGACTCCAGAATCGCCGCCGTCGCCTGCTCGGCATGCGAGCAGGCGGCGCCGTCACCCCAGTGGACAAAGGCACCCTCGACCTGATGTTGCAAGTCGGTGCTGAAGTCTGCCAGCTCACGCTGCAGTTTGGGCGCCAGGCTCCCCGCATCGAAGTCTCGATGGCCATGGAGACCGGGAAAGAGGATGCCTCGCAGCCGCTCAATCAGATGCCGCGCCGTGTGCGGATCAGGAAGATGGTCAGCAAACGCCCGCGCCATGCGGTCGTCCGCCTCTGTCGCCGCCGCCAATCGTTCCGCCAAACTCCGAACGTCCACGATGCCTCTACTCTCTCCGCACGCTCCGGGTGTCCCCATGTGAGCCGACAACGGACAGGGTGGGATTCGAACCCACGATAGCCCGAAGGCTATACCGGTTTTCGAGACCGGCGCGTTCAACCGCTCCGCCACCTGTCCTCAGGATCGGGGCGGCATTGTACCGCCTCTGCAGTCCGGCTCATGTTCCCGGGCCAGACTGCGAAGGCGTGGCCACAGCATCGCCGCCTCGACCAGCATCCATCCTTCCAACGCCAGGGTCGTCAACCCGATCCCCACGAGCAGCCATCGCTCCTGTGACACCCACGCCTCGTCGGCGCCTGTGCCTGCAAAGATCTGCGCCGCCATGGCCCACGGGGGCACGACGAGCATGAGGACGGCCGGCGGGATCAGAAACCACGTGGGCCTCTGTGATCGCCAAAGGAAGAAGGCGATCACGAGAAAGGCCAGCCCGGCCAGCAGTTGGTTGGTAGCGCCGAAAAGCGGCCAGAGAATGAGTCCACCGGTACCCGTGGACGTCCATGTCCATGCGCCCCCGCTCGCAGGAATCGCGGCGAGCCCCGCCCCCAACGCGACGGCAATCGTCGTCGTGACCAGCCTGCCGGGCAGCGACCAGGCGCCCCGTCGGGCAGCCGGACCGAGCGTCGATATGAGTTCCTGAATCACATACCGCTGAAGTCGGCAGGCGGTGTCCAGGGTCGTCGCGGCGAACGATGCCACAAGGACTCCGAGCACGGCGAGGGCCACGCCCGCCGGAATGGCCATCGCACGCAGGAAGTTCGACCCCCCGTCCACGAAGGCCGCCCCCTTGGCCCCGAGCCCACCCGCGTCTTGCCCCGCTGCGTAGCGGGTCGCCCAGGCGGCCTCGCCCAGCAGCATCGTGCCGTCCTTGGCAGCCACGCCCATGCCCAGTCCGGCAACACATGCGAGGATGACCACAATGGAGAGGGCGCCCTCTCCAATCATGGCCCCATAGGCAATGGGAACGGCGTCAGTTTCGCAGCGCACCTGTTTGCTGGTCGTCCCGCTTGCGACGAGACAGTGGAAGCCGCTGATGGCGCCGCACGCAATGGTGATGAACAGGAACGGCAGCAACGCAGGTGCACCCGGCGGGTCCAGGTCAACCAGTGGCGCGACGAGCTCGAGGTTCGGCCGCACGCCGTCCACAGGGGCCCCGCCCATGATGGCGGCGACCATCAACCCGACCACGACGAGTCCGAGTGAGGTGACAAGTTGCAGCGCGTTGATGTAGTCGCGTGGTTGCAGCAGAACGCCGACCGGAAGGACCGACGCGATGAAACAGTAGCCAAGCAACACGCAGACCCAGACCATCACAGGCCACGAAGCCGCGGCGGCATTGAAGCTCCCAAGCCATCCGACATCTCCATACAACACCGAGACGTACATCAGCATCAGCGCCAGAAGTGACGGTACCAGCAGCCTCACACGCGACCGCCGCAACACGACCCCGACCATCACGGCAAGCGGGATCTGAACCACGCAGGGAAAGATCGCTGAGGGGAACATCCGAAACACCACGGCGATCACCAGCCCGAAAATCGCCAACACAATGGTCAATCCAATGAACAAGATCGCCAGGAAGAGCACACGCACCCGTGGGTTCAGGAGCCGTCCAGCGACGTCGCCGATGGACTGTCCCTTGTGGCGAAGGCTGACAACCAGGCTGCCCAGATCGTGCACGGCTCCGATGAAGATGGAACCGAACACAACCCACAGAACCGCCGGCAACCAGCCCCACATGACCGCAATGGCCGGCCCGACGATGGGACCGGTGCCTGCGATGGAGGTGAAGTGGTGGCCGAGTACGACCGGCCGCGGGGTGGGCACAAAGTCGACGTCATCTCGTTGGCTGGTGGCCGGCGTCGCGACGCCGGCCGTGAGCCGAAAGATCCGGCCGCCCAGCCAGCGGCCATACGTCAGGTAGGCGAGCACAAACCCAACCCCGGCCAGCAGCGCGATGAGCAGGGTCGTCAATGCGAGCGTCTCCAGGCGTCGCGAGCAGACTCCGCCACCAAGGGGCCAGGTGGGCCCCTCAGCCGTGGCCGGTCACCTCCGCCTTGCCTCCTGCATCTCTCGCAACTGCTCCTGAAGTTGCAGCAGCAGCCGGTCAAGGTCGGCCTTACTTCGGAAGCCCATGTTCTGCATGGCCAGTGCCACCGGATTGGGCGCGCGGTCGTACCACCTGATCCAATCCCGAACGATCTTGATCTTCTTGCGAAGGCCTGCTTCATCATTCCCAGTTTCCCCGAACTCCTTGGACGAGAGTGTCAGGAACTTCTTGGACCGATCCACCAGGTCGTTCCAGTCTTCGTGCAGGTCGCGTCCGGTACCAACTTCCTTCCACCCCCCTTGATCGAGCAGCAGGCCGAGCGCCTCTTCATCATCAGCGATGCCAATCGCCAAACCGCAGTCAACCGCCTGCCGGGCGTCGAATCCGAGTACCTGTCCGGGGCGATTCATATCGACCTCACCCTCAAGACTCTGAAACCACGTCACATCGCCGGTCTCCGGGTTCTTGGTGTAGGACAGCAGCGAGAGCTCAGGATGGTCGCCCGTCTTGAATGGCACCGCCAACTTGGGGCTGCGACCGGAGTGCCGGAGGACCGGCTCGAGATGGTCCTTGGCCGCCTGTACCTGATACGGCAGTGGGCCGGAGGGGCCGCCGAACAGCGTGGTGATCGACCCAAGGTGGCCGCGGCTGCGCATGACGATGACATCACAGCAGAGCGAGGTCGAACACGCGGCCGAGGTCCCGTCGAGGACCCACGCCACGACGCGGTGTCGCTTCTGCGCTTCGTAGATGGCGTCCCGAATCATGATCCACTCGGCGACGATTCCGCCACCGGAGTTGATGTCCAGCACAATGGTCTGACCCGGGCCGAGCTCGTCGGCCTGCGCGACGATCGCTTCAATCTCCTCGGCGCGGAATGCCTCGCCGACCATGCCCGTCAGGGGAAGAATGAACGTGGGTCGAATGTCGGACTCGTCCGCGTCATCGTCCTCGGTGGGTTGGTCGGCCCCAGCCTGGTCGATGGCGGTGGGCGGGTCACCGGAGGCTTCGGGATCCGCCGGCCCCGCCCGGCCGGCCGGAGCCGGCGGCCACACC
>CAZSSV010000093.1:0-8723 GCA_964609425.1 uncultured Isosphaeraceae bacterium
TCCGGCGCCGGACTGCACGTCGGCCACCCAGAGGGCTACATCGGCTCGGACATCATCAGCCGCTATCGACGAATGCGAGGCGCCAACGTCCTTCACCCCATGGGATGGGACGCGTTCGGGCTGCCCGCCGAACAGTACGCCATCTCGACCGGCGTGCACCCGGCCGTCACCACGCACGCGGCGATCGACAACTTCCGAAGGCAGTTGCAACGCTTCGGTTTCTCCTATGACTGGGACCGTGAACTCGCAACGATCAATGAGAACTATTACGCGTGGACACAATGGATCTGGCTCCAGGCGTGGGGTGCCTGGTACGACCATGCAGCTCAACGCGCCCGTCCGATCGAAGCGCTGGTTGCGGCGCTTGATGCCGGCACCGCCACGCTCAACAGCCATGGCGACATTCTGTGGGGCCAGGGCGATCCCGCGGTTTGGGCGTCCGCCGACCGTGTCACGCGGTGCGAGGCACTCGACCGCTGCAGGCTCGTCTATCTGGACGAACAGGTTGTCAACTGGTGCCCCAAACTGGGCACCGTGCTGGCCAATGAGGAAGTCATCGACGGCCGATCGGAGCGAGGTGGATTCCCGGTCGTTCGCAGGCCGCTGCGACAATGGATGTTCCGGATCACCGAGTTCGCTCAACGCCTGCTCGACGGGCTGGATGGGCTCGATTGGCCCGAGTCAACACGCGCCCAGCAGGCAGGGTGGATCGGACGCAGTGAAGGCGCCGATCTGACCTTCGCCATCGCCGGATCGGAACACCCCCTCGACGTGTTCACCACCCGGCCTGACACAATCTTCGGCGTGACTTTCCTGGTCGTGGCCCCAGAGCATCCCCTGGTCGATCGCACACTTGGAGATCCCCCAGCACAGTGCGAAGTAGCCACCGTGGTCGCCTATGTCGAAGGGGCGCGAAACCGAAGCGATGTTGACCGCATGGCCGACGGAACAGACAAGACTGGCGTTCCCCTCGGCATCGATGCCATCCACCCAGCCACCGGCGAGCGGCTGCCCGTGTGGGTCGCCGACTATGTGCTCATGGGCTATGGGCACGGCGCCATCATGGCCGTTCCGGGACATGACGATCGGGACCGCGCTTTCGCCCTCCGCTTCGATCTTCCCATTCGCAAGGTCGTCGCGACTTCCGACGCCACCACGGAAGCGTGCTGGTCGGGCGACGGCGAAGCCGTCAATTCGACGTGCGACTCACTGTCGATCGACGGCATGCAGACCGCCCAGGCCAAGGCCGAGGTCATCCAGTGGGCAGAGACCTGTGGCGTGGGGCATGGGCGAACAACCTGGCGGCTGCGGGACTGGCTGTTCTCACGCCAGCGATACTGGGGCGAGCCCTTTCCGATCGTGCATGGCCCAGACGGGACGCACTACCCCGTCGCAGAGGACCGCCTGCCCGTCACACTCCCCGATCTCGACGACTTTGCGCCAGCCGAGAGCGAAGACCCGCGACCGCTTCTGGGAAAGGTGGCTGACTGGATCGAAACCACGGCAGGTGAAGCCGGGGTCGATCCCAACCTCCTTGCGCCCGAGACGCCCGTGCGGCGGGAAGCGAACACCATGCCCGGCTGGGCCGGTTCGTGCTGGTACTTCATCCGCTACTGCGACCCTCACAACCAGGATGCCTTCGTCGGCGCAGAGGCCGAGCGATATTGGCTCGGGCCCTCAGGAGACTCCAGGGGAGGCGTCGATCTGTACATCGGCGGCGCCGAACACGCGGTTCTTCACCTGCTGTACGCCAGATTCTGGCACCAGTTGCTTCACGATCTCGGCCACCTGAGCTCGGACGAACCGTTTCGACGCCTCTTTCACCAGGGGATGATCACGAGCTTTGCATGGAAGCGACCAGACGGCTCGCTTGTTCCCGTAGACGAGGTCGACGAAGACTCCGCCATCGAGGTCGAGACGGGCCAGCCGGTGGAACGCATCATCGCCAAGATGTCCAAGTCGCTTCGGAACGTCGTGAATCCTGACGATGTCATCGCCGAGTACGGTGCTGACACGTTTCGGCTCTACGAAATGTACATGGGTCCCCTCGACGCCTCCAAGCCCTGGAACACCCGCGACATTGTGGGCGTCCACCGATTCCTGCAGCGAGCGTGGCGGCTTGTCGTGGACGAACAGGACGGTACCCTCCAGCTCGCCGCCGCTTCGGATGAACATGTCGAGCGTGCGTTGCACCGAACCATCGCCAAGGTCGAGTCCGACATCGAGCGGCTCGCCTTCAATACGGCCATCGCGGCCATGATCGAGTTCGTCAATGCCGCCACCCAACGTGGTGGACTCACTGCCGATCAACTCGACCGCTTTTCGCGTGCCCTATGCCCCTTTGCGCCCCATGTTGCCGAAGAGTTTCGCGCCCGGCTCGGATTGGACGGGCTCTGCTCACTGGCCGCATGGCCAACGCACGACCCTGCGATGCTCCAGGATTCCACACTGGAACTTCCCGTACAGATCAAGGGAAAGGTACGCGCGAAGATCACCGTGAATGCCGACGCCGACGAGGCCGACGTCGTCGCAGCCGCCGTTGCAGACGAGCGCATCGAGTCGATCCTCGCAGGCGCAGAACCTCGCAAAGTCATTGTCGTCCCCGGAAAGATCGTCAACATCATCCCATGACTCGATCAGAAGGCGCTCCCATGTTTGACCCGGAAACGCTCCCGGAAGGTCCGTGGATCCTCACGTCGCCGGCCCCAACCACCGTCATCGTGGCCGCGGCAGCAGCTTCGGTGATCGAGTCACCCACCGCCCTGGCGCAGTGTGTGGCCAATGTGACCGGATCAGATGTCGATCTCGAGGTTCAGACCGAGGACATCGGCGACGCCCCCTGGGCCGCCATTGTGACGATCCCCGAGTTGCCGGTGCCGCTGGTGTGCCACCCGGAGCCGGAACCGCTCAAGGGATCGGAACTTCCTGAGAAGGCCGAGTCGGGCCCCGGACTCATCGTGCAGACGTTACTCCACCCCGGCGACCCATTGACATCCTTTGCGAATCTGCTGCGACTGGTGACCGTACTGGACCCATCGGCGGCGGGCATCCTCGACGCCGACACAGGCCGCTGGTTCGACCGCCAGACACTCGCAGATCAATTGCTCGACAATACTTCTGATCCCAGCGAAGACATCCTGTGGGTCGTCACCGGGGTTCGCACCGAATCCGGCCATGAGATGTCCACTTCCGGCTTGACGCGGTGTGGCCGCAGGGAACTTGCTGTCGCCGACATCTCGGAAGACGCCGTTGAAACGGCCGCAGAGATGCTCGGTCTGATTGCGGCCCTGACACTCGAGTCTTCGCTTCCTGAAGCCGGGCACGACATCGAAATCGGCCCAGGGCTCGTGCTTCGAGTGTGCGGCGACGTGGACGATGACGAATCTCCCGTCCTGCTCGAGCAAGCGGAGGGAACCGGCCCACCGATGGATGTGCTGGCCGCGCTTTCCAGCGGCACGGCCGCCGTGTACAGCACCGATCGCGCGACAGCCCGGCAACAGGCGCTCACGGAACGCACGTGGGACCGCTTTCTCGATGCCGTAGAACCGGCCATGGCGGCCGGTGGAACCTGTTACGTAGAGGTGCCCTGGGAGTGTGTCGCTGGCGATGACGACCGGTGTGAACATCTGTGGATGGAGGTCGTCTCGAGAAGCGAGCGACACGTGCTCGCTGCCCCGGCGCACGAAGGGGCGCTGGTGCCGGAGGTTCCTGACCAGCCTGGACGCATCGAAGTCGGCGATGTCAGTTCGTGGCGGATCATCATTGGCGAACACATCTGGACTCCGGAGCACATCGATCAACTCTATGAGCACTTGGCAGGCGCCCATGAGTAGCGACCCGGACCAACTTGTCACACTCACCACCGCCACCAGCGAGTTCACCGCCCACCTCCTCGTGGCCATCCTTGAAGATGGCGGCATCGAGGCATTCACGTTCGGAAGCACCGGCACGACGCTTGGCGTCACAGGGCAAAGCACGAATCCCCGCTGGGGGGTCCCGGTTCAGGTACGAAGACGCGATCTCGACTGGAGCACGGTTGATGTCGGCGCCGAGGTCAGGACCACACCAGCAGGCGGGGAGGGGCCTCCGGTCGCCGCGAAACTCGCGTGGCTGGTGGCGGCCACGCTCGTCGTCATCGGTCTCGTCGCGGCAGCGGTTGTGCTGGTGAGTTGAAGGAAGCCGGACAGGCCGTCAGGCCGACGCGCACAACGCAATCAGGTCTGACCGATTCCGGTCAATCCACTTCACGCGCTTGACAATCCACGGCATGACGCAATCCGGTGGCATTGATCGAATCTGACCCTTCCGGTGCAGCGTGATCGCCGTCTCGACGGACAGCGCTTCGATCATCAGGGAGGGGATGCAGGCGACCTCGTCGTCGCTGGGGTTCTCTCTCGCGACGAGCTTGTACCCGGCGAACATCGCCTCAAAGAGTTCAAGATCGACCGCAACCGGCCACGTGTCCACCGGTGTGCCGACCTCCCGCACACACGTGAACTGAAGCAGCCCATTGGCAAGATCGGACACACGCTGCTCCAGACACGCTGACTCAAAGTCGATCACGCCTGCGACGCGATCGGTCCCCATCAGGACGTTGCCCGGGTGCCAATCGCCATGCACCACGGCCACCGGAAGGTTGGCCCAAGAGCGACGGACATCTCGCCGCGCCACCTGCATCGCGGCCGCCAGGTCGGACAGCATCGCGGAGGACGTCCGCTTGGACAGTTCAAACACGATCGCCGCCACGTCCCTCCGGTCGTGATACCCACGGCGGACAGGCGCGTCACCCTGCAGCGGATCGAGAAGATCGTGCATGGCCGCCATCGCTGAACCGGCCGCTTTGGCCTCCTTGGCGGTGTGCGAGAAGCGATGTCCGTCGATCCACCGCGACACCTCATAGTGCTGATCATCCAAGTCGACAATCGTGCGATGGTCGCGCGATCGCTGTACCTCAGCCACTGGGAATCCAGACTTGGAAAGTTGATCGATGACCCGATGTTGAAATCGCAATCCGTTGAGATCGGTTCGAGAGGGGGCGAGCCGTTTCAGGAGATACCGTCCCCCATCTGTCGTCAGGCTCGCTTTGGGAGCACGGCTGGACCCTGCCTTGAAAGGCCGGATGGAGCCAACTTCGCCAAGGTCGTACTTCGCGACCACAGCGGCAATCTCCCCCGCCGTGAGCGGCTGCGACTCGGCGGTGAGGTCGGTCTGCGGGGACCCGTTGCTACTCAAGGTTCTGGACCTGTTCCTTCACGCGGTCGACCGCACCCTTGACCTCGACGATGAAGCGGCCCACTTCGCTGTCCAGGCACTTGCTGCCAATTGTGTTGGCCTCTCGGAGCATTTCCTGAGAGAGGAAGTCCATGGTCCGCCCGACGAGATCGTTGTCGCTCGAGAGCAAGTCGCGGAACTGGTTGATGTGTGCTGTCAGCCGTGAGAGTTCCTCGGCGATATCCGATCGCTCCGCGAAGACGGCTACTTCCCGCAGCAGATCCTCCTGCCGCACGTCGGCACCAGCCTCGGCCAGCAGCGCCTCCATACGCTGTCGAAGGCGTGCCTGATAGGCGTCGATCACCTGGGGTGCACGCTCGGCAATGGCTGCAACGTGGGCTTCTATGCTCGCCAAGTGCGTTTCGATTTCCGCCGCGAGCGCCGCCCCTTCCCGCTTTCGCATGCCGTCAACGAGTTTGCACGCCTCGGTCACCAGACCGAGTACGACAGGCCCGGCCGACTCCAGCAGCGAGTCGTCTGGCTCGCTGGTCAGCACGCCCGGAAGGGTCACCAGCGAAGCCAGGTCAATCTGTGCCTTGCCCGCCTCGGCAAGCGGCCCCAACTGGTCCACGTACCGCTCCAGCGCGGCAAGATTGATCGGCATCGCGGCCTGGGCCGACTCGTCAACACACCGAACCGTCACCGTGACGGAGCCTCGCCGCAGATGCCGGCCAACCTCCTGACCGATGTCCGACTCGATCCCGTGCAGTTCGTCGGGCACGCGAGGTACACACTTGAGAAACCGGCCATTGACAGCCCGCACCTCGACGCCGAGCCTCCGCCCGTTGTCGGCGGAGTGGGCGGCGCCGAAGCCCGTCATCGATCTCGGCACGTCAGGATCCGTCGCCGCTCGGCGCCTCGGCAGGCGCCGAACCGGGCTCGGCTGTCGGTGCCGTGACACCGGCATCCTTCGGATTGGCTGACTCCGTCGTCTCGGGCTCGTCACCGAACCCGGGCTCACCGGCAGACATCGGCAAGACGACATCCGTCGGAGACGGTGCCGCCGATGGTGCTGCGCTCGGCACCCAGATGTTGGCATTGAGGACCAGGGCGAGCACGAGGTACACGGTAAACGCCACGACCGTCATGACGGTCAGTGCGTCGCCCACGCGGCCCCCGAACACACCCTCGGTGCCGCCACCACCGGCACCGCCGAAGGCACCGGCCAAGCCACCACCCGCAGGGCGTTGAACCAGGATGATGAGAATCATCGCGACAGCGACGACGATGAACAAAATGGTAAGACTGAGGTACAGGGTGCTCATGGCTGCTCCGGTCGGGCTGCAGCCCGAGCGATCTCGACAAAGGACTCGGCCTGCAGCGAAGCGCCGCCGACGAGGGCGCCATCGACGTCCTCACAGGCCATCAGGTCCGCCGCATTGGACGGCTTCACCGACCCGCCGTAGAGAATCCGCATGCTCGCGGCGGATCGCGCATCATACCGTCCCTCGATGTCGGATCGCAGGGTCGCGTGCATCTCTTGCGCCTCCAGGGGCCCAGCCGTCAATCCAGTCCCAATGGCCCAGACAGGCTCATATGCCAGATCCACGTACTCCAGATCGGCCGCGGTGAGCCCGTTCAGAGACCCCCTGAGCTGGCTCAGCACACGATCTCCCGCCCGGCCACCCTCGCGTTCTTCCAACGTCTCCCCCACACACAGCAGCACCCGCAGGCCCGCCTCACGTGCCCTTCGGGCCTTTCTGGCCACGATCGCATCCGTCTCTCCCATGCCGTGACGCCGCTCCGAGTGCCCAACCAGGGTCAGTCTGCACCCGCAATTCACCAGCATGGACGCCGAGACCTGCCCGGTGAATGCGCCCTCCGCCGCATCGGAGACGTCCTGGCCCCCCACCATCACCGCCCTGGCCACATCCGCGACGCAGCGGAGGTAGGGGTGTGGCGGAAACACCGCGACTTCCACGTCACCTTCGATGGTGGCGACCCCCACACACACGTCTCTGGCCAGCGTGGATGCCGAGCCCGCGTCCAAGTGCATCTTCCAGTTTCCGCCGACCAAGCTGCGTCGATCCATCAGGTGCCTCCACAAATCGCCTCGCAGCATAGCCGCCGGACCACAGCGCTCGGAGTCGGGGAACCTACACTGGTGGACCGAGCCGAAGAGACTCGCAACACCATGCACACCACCCCCACTGACAGCCTCACGGCCACTGCAATCCGGCGGTCTTTCCTCGAGTTCTTCCGCGATCGAGCAGGCCACGAGATCGTGCCCAGTTCGCCGGTCCTCCCCCATGACGACCCCACCCTGCTCTTCGCCAACGCGGGTATGAACCAGTTCAAGGACGTTTTTCTGGGCACCGGAACCCGGCCATGGAGCAGGGCCGTTGACAGCCAGAAGTGCATTCGCGCCGGCGGCAAGCACAACGATCTCGAAGACGTAGGCCGGGACACCTACCACCACACGTTCTTCGAGATGCTCGGTAACTGGTCATTCGGCGACTACTTCAAAGCAGAGGCGATCGAATGGGCCTGGACCTTGATCACTGAAGTCTGGGGCCTTCCCAAGGATCGCCTCTACGTCACCGTCTTCGCGGGCGATCAGGAGGATGGGCTCGAACCCGATGCCGAAACCGAAGCCATCTGGAAGGAGCGGACTGACATTGATCCGTCGCACATCACCAGGTGGGACCGCAAGGACAATTTCTGGGAGATGGGCGCCACCGGACCTTGCGGGCCATGCACCGAGATTCACTTTGACTCCACACCGGACGGCACGGGCGGGGATCTGGTCAACCTCGACCACCCGGATGTCATTGAGTTCTGGAATCTGGTGTTCATTCAATTCAATCGGCGCGACGACGGTTCGCTGGTGCCCCTTCCCTCACAGCATGTCGATACGGGAATGGGCTTGGAGCGAGTCGTTCGCATTCTTCAGGGGAAGCAGAGCAACTACGACACCGACCTGTGGTCGCCAATCTTTGGCGCGATCCACCGGGAAACGGGCGCTGACCCGTACGGGGGCTCGCTCGAGCATTCGGCAGACACGGCGTACCGGGTGATCGCCGACCACGTCCGCTGCCTCACGGTCGCAATCACGGACGGCGTCCGCCCAGGGGCAGATGGGCGAGGGTATGTGCTTCGACGCATCCTCCGAAGGGGCGTCCGGATGGCCAGGCAGGCGCTGAACGCCGAAGGTCCGCTGCTGTGCAAACTCGTGGGAGCGGTCGTCGAATCGCTCGGTGATGCGTACCCGGAACTCGCCGCAGCTGAGGCGGATGTGCGGGACATCATTGAAGCGGAAGAGCTGGCCTTTCTTCGCACGCTCGATCGGGGGTTGGCGTTGTTCGCCGATGCCGCGAAGGCGGCGCGTGAAGGAGACGGCGCGATTTCGGGAGCGCAGGCGTTTCTGCTGCACGACACCTACGGGTTTCCAATCGACCTCACAGCCCAGATGGCCGAGGAACAGGAGATTGGCCTCGACCGCGACGGGTACG
>CAZSSV010000094.1:0-8603 GCA_964609425.1 uncultured Isosphaeraceae bacterium
TGACGTTCCGCGCGTCCACCAGGAGTCTCATCTCTCCGGCGGTGACTGGCCGGAGCGCCGCGAGGTCGTCGCGGCGTGCAGGCCGTTGAAGCCCGTTGTGATCGGCCGCCGCCATCGCAGCGTGGTACCACCGCGCGTCGGAGAGTGTCTGGCGAAGCATTGCGATCGATCCCATGAGTGACCCTGGACCACCGCTGCTTCCCCAACCCCCGCGCTCGAAGGCGGCGGCCTGGGCTGGCGTTCCTCCGCAGTCAATGACGTCCTCGTCCGAGGTCGTCATGACGGTGCCCGTGCCGCGAAGAATGCCGTCGGCGGGATACGCGGTCGCAATGCAGTAGCCGCCGCGGCGGAACTTTTCTCGACGCTGGGATGGGAGCACGGCTCGGCCTTCCCGGAGGTCGACTTCGGGGTGGATTCGTTCGTTCCAGTGGGCTGATGAGGTTCGGTCGGTCTCGGGCACCTCAATGTAGGCCACCGGCTCGATGAATCCGGGGTAGATGACCATGTCATCCATGGGCCACAGACGGGCGTCGGCGGGAATCTCCAGATCGGTCCCGACCGCCTCGACCATGCCGTCCCGAATGATGATGGTCGCCGACTCCAGGCGTTCACCGGGCCTGGGCACCACGTCTGCTCCAACAAGCGCGTGGCACGGCTGGAGGTGTTCAAACGGACCGTTTGGGCGGCGTCCAGGGTCGTCTGTCGGGGCGCTCCATGAGGAGGCCGCGACGGCAGCCACGGGTAGCACGAGGCGGATCATGGGGGTCGTCTCCACGGCCGGCTCCCTCCCTCAGGGGTCCGGGCTCGTGGGGCGAGTCTACTGTCAAACGATCGATCACGAACCGCCCGCGGGCCTCATGCGGCGCCTCGGACGCTCAAGTCTGGCATTTCGATCGCGCGGGCGACCATGGCCGCCGGAATCCACCACCACGTACGCTCACCCTGCACTCTGACGAAGAAGCAGCCCTCGGTGGTCCGCCCGGCATACAGCGCCCGTCGTCCGTCATGCAGTGTCAAGAGATACATGGAAGGCTCCTGAGTTCGAGGTCGATGCCTGCTGCCCTGAGATTCGACTCCAGGCAGGCTCCGGTTGAGGACTTCTACGGAGAAAGGACGGCTTTGTTTGACGGATCGGGAGATTGGACGGTGACTTTCCGACTTCAGGCGCGCTGAAACGGGTAGACATCGCCGAGGTCGAGCAGGCCCGTGAGCGCGTCGAGCGCGTCGTGGGAGATTCGGATCAGGTTCGCATCGGCCAGATCCGCCGGTGCCAGCGATTCCGGGTACCACCGCTCGACCCACGCTCGGAGCCTTTGGCCAAGTTCGGGTGTCCATCGAACGCCCGGGTGGACGGCTTCGAGTTCGCCGCTGCCCAGCGGCACCCGCAGACGCAGACAGGCCGGGCCGCCGCCGTTGCGCATGGACTCACGCAGATCGAGGTAGTGGACTGCGGTGATGGGGCCGTCGCTGCTGACCCAGCCGTCTACGACCGCCTTGGCCGACGCGTCCAACTCAACGTCCTTGGGCGCGACCAGCACCATGCCGTCCGCAGTCTCGAGCAGCTGTGAGTTGAAGAGGTACGTACGCACCGCGATTGCGACCGGCAGCGCCGCCGAAGGGACGATCAGCGGCGTGAACTGAGGTCCCAGCAGGTTCGTGAGGTGTTCGATCAACTGCTCCTGGTCGACGAAAGCGTCCTCATGGGCGATCAGCACGCGGCCTGAACCGACCGAAATGACGTCATTGTGAAACACGCCGGCGTCGATCACATCGGGTGACTGCTGGGCAAACACGGCCCTCTGCACGCCGTGCAGTCTCGCAATTGCCTGGGACGCTTCGATGGTCTGCCTGCCTGGGAAGATGCTCGGACCGATTGCGTCCGGATTCCGCGCTTCGACGCCATAGGCGAAGAGGTGCGCTGCGGCGGTCTCTGTTGCCAGCCGTGTGTGGTTTGCGGCGCCCTCGTCCGCGTACTGGTGGCAGCCGAGCAGCGGGCGGTGGTGCGAGAACGTCCTGCGGTCGGGAAAGATGGCCCTGAGGAAGCGGCCAGTCTGTTCCGGCTCGATCGCGCGATGGAACTTGGACGTGAGATTGGCCGGCGTGAAGTGAACGCGTCCATCGTTGGTGTCGGTTGATGGCGTGACGGTCGCGGCGTTGGCGGTCCACATGGCTGAGGCGCTGCATACCTGCGCGAGCAGAAGTGGGTCTGCGGCGTGCGCGGCGGCATGCACCTCGGCGTCGGAGCCCCGGAAACCCAAGGCGCGCAGGGCATCGCAATTCGGTCGGTCGTGGGGCGGCATGACCGCCTGTTCCACGCCCAGCGATGCGACAAAGGCCATTTTGTCCAAGCCCTGGAGTGCCGCAGTCTTTGGGTGGCTGATCGCCCCTCCGTGTGTGGTCGAAGCGACGTTTCCAGACGAGAGGCCGGCGTAGTTGTGAGTTGGTCCGACCAGTCCGTCGAGTTGCAGTTCACGAAGGGTCATGACGCGTCGCGTGGCCGTACGGCCCAATCGATGCCCGTTTCATCGAGGAGTTCCCGGGACGTCGCGATGCTGCTTTCCCAGTGCTCGTCACCCTCCTTCACCTCCCACGAGACGACCCGCCGTATGCCGGCCTGAATGATGGCCAGCGTGCAGGCATTGCACGGGAAGAACGTCGCATAGATGGTCGATTCAACGCACGAGATGCCGTGGCTGGCGCACTGCGCGATGGCGTTGACCTCTGCGTGGCAGATCAGGTCGTACTTCACGGGCCGCTGGAGCCGGTCCGGGCGGTCTTCAAAGCCGGCGGGGAGCCCGTTGAACCCCGTCGCGCAGATGCGACGATCGGGCGAGACGATGACGGCTCCGACCCCGCGGGAGGGGTCCTTGCTCCATGTGGCGATGTGATCGGCCAGGCGAAGGAATCGAAGGTCCCACTTTGCAGAGACGTCGGGCATCGCCGCGATGGTATCGAGACGTACTACCATCGGCCGCATGGTCGTGTTTCTACTGTCGTTCTCGCTGTACACGGTGCTGGTCGTCGCCGTGGGGTTGTGGTCATCCAAGCGGGCCGGCTCCAGCGACGAAGAGTACTTTCTCGCCGGACGATCCCTCGGGCCGTGGGTGGCGTCGCTCTCAGCATCTGCCTCAAGCGAGTCGGGCTGGGTGACGCTTGGTCTGGTTGGCTGGGCGTTTGCCAATGGTGTACAGGCGTTCTGGATTCTTCCTGGCTCATTGCTGGGCTTTGCGTTCAATTGGTTTGTCCTCGCCGGGCGGATGCGGGACGCTGCGGCCCAATCTGGCGCTGTCACGCTCCCGGACTTTCTGGCGAGACGGTTTGGAGAGCGCTGGCCCGTCATTCGCATCATGAGCGTGATCGTGATTCTCGTCGCGATGCTGCTCTACTGCGCGGCCCAGTTCGCTGCGGCCGGCAAGGCGTTTGAGATCTCGTTCGAGGCGGTGAGTTACCAGGGTGGTGTACTCATCGGTGCCGCGATCGTCCTGTTGTACGTGACGCTTGGCGGGTTTCGCGCGGCATGCTGGACAGACTTGCTGCAGGGGCTGCTCATGGTGGGCGTACTCGTCCTCTTTCCATGGTGGCTGCTGGCTGGCGAGGGGGTGGACGGTGTTCGGGAGGGTCTTTCGGGATCGCCGCACCTGCTTTCGTTCTGGCCGAGCGCGGCAGGCGGCGCTTTCATCGGCTTTCTTCTGGGGTCGGGGGCGCTTGGTATCAACTTTGGATACATGGGTCAGCCGCACGTGCTCGTCCGCTTCATGGCGATGCGGAACCGGCGTGACGCCGCGATCGGCGGCGTGATCTCCATCACCTGGGCGGCCCTGGTGCTCTCGGGGGCCGTGGCGACAGGTTTGATCGTCCGGGCGATGGCCGAGCAGGGGGCGCCGTGGGCGGCGGGCATGCTCGCGAGCCAAGACGGGGAGTACGCACTGGTCGCAGCCGCGGTCAATCTTGCGCCGCCGGTGCTGGGGGGTCTGGTGCTGGCGGCGATCCTCTCAGCGATCTGCTCGACGGCAGACAGCCAGTTGGTCGTTGCATCCTCGGCCGCAGCCAATGACCTGTGGGCCCATGTGTTCAAGCGTGACAGCGGGCTGAACCATGCGGTGGTCAACCGGGTGACCGTCGTCCTGTTAGGCGTGGCAGCCGTGATGTTGGTGATCGATACCCGCGTGCGGGTCTACGACTATGTGCTGACCTACGGCTGGGCCATCCTGGGGGCCTCATTCGGGCCACAGGTGATTCTCGCCGTCCTTTGGCGGCGGGCGACGGCCATCGGATGCGTGCTGGGGATGGCGACGGGGTTTGCTGTTGCCTTGATCTGGAAACTGTTCATGGACAATCATGTGACGATCGGTGGCGTGGAGATCGAGGTCTACAATCTGCCATTGGCGTTCGTGGCCGCCCTGGTGGTCAACGTGATGGCCTCGATCCTCCTGCCCGCCGCCCGCCAGGACGCCGAACTCGTATGATCCACGCCATGGGTGATGGGCGGGAGATCAAACTGGTCCGAGTCAGCGGTCCGCCGTCGTTTTCCGGCTTCGCCGGAGAAGTGGCCGCGTCGCCCATCAGCATCGGTCGAGGGTCAGACTCGGTGGTTCGATTGGACGATCAGAGTGTGTCCCGCACCCACGCGTCGATCACGCTTGAGGAAGACGGCGTGCATGTGCGTGACTGCGGCAGCCGTGGGGGCACTTCCGTGAACATGATGCGCATCGAGGAGGACGAGTCCGTCCGCCTGGGTGACAGCGATCTGCTACTCATCGGCCCGTGGAAGATTCTGGTCCGCCTGCCTGGCGATGTGCCGCCGCCTTCGTCGGCCGGCGAACCTCGTGAGCAGGCCACGTCGGCCGAGCCTGCTGGCAAGTCGCCCTCCTCGAGCCGCGGAGACCCGCTCTACGCGACACGCGCCAGCATCTTTCTCAAACTGAAGGCCGATGGCACCCACGACCGGGAACTCGGGTGGTCGGAGTTCGCAGACAAGTACTCTCGCGTCATCGCCGGCTTCGCTCGGAACGCCGGGCTGCCGGCGCAGGAGGCGGATGATGTTCTCCAGGACGTGCTTCTGGGCTTCTTCCGGGTGTCGGACCGTTTCGAGTACGACCCCAAGAAGGGGCGCTTTCGTGGGTACCTCAAGCGTGTCACGCTCAATGCGATTCGCGCCCGTCACCGAAAGAAGAGACCCACGACCGGGTTTGACGACACGGTCGATCCTCCGGTTGAAAGTGACCTTGATGCGGCATGGGACCGCCAATGGACCGAGCAGTTGCTGCAACGGGCCATGGGTGAAGCCAAGAATGAAGTCGAAGACCGCACCTGGCAGGCGTTCGAGTTGTACGGGGTGCGCGGTGTGCCCGCAGATGAGGTCGCCAAGGAGACCGGCATGTCGGCTGCTGCCATTCGTCATGCGAAGATGCGGCTGACCAAGCGCGTGCGGGAGATTGTCAACCGGCTCAGGGAAGACGAAGGCTGATTCGCTCAGGTCGGTGGAGTGCTTTCCAGAGGCTTCGGTGATCGAAGCTGCGCCAGCACGATGCCGACGAACATGAGGAGGCACCCGAACAGCTGCAGTGGTGAGAGTGCCTCGGCGAGAAAGGCCCAGCCCGCCAGCGCGCCAAAGACGGCTTCCATCGCAAGCAGGACCGCGGCGTGGGCCGGAGGGGCATCCTGCTGGGCGATGATCTGGATGAGAAACGCGGCACCGACTGCCAGGACACCGCTGTAGAGGAACTCGGGCCACAGCGAGATGATCGCCGCCAGCGAGGGCTGTTCCCAGACCATGGCGAAGGTCATGGTCACCGCGCCGGCGAGGGCCGTCTGGAAGATTGCGATGCGAACAGGGTCGCACCGGACCGCGAGCCAGCCGAGGATGAGAAACTGAGCAGCCCACGCGACGGCCCCGGCCAGAACGAGTCCATCGCCGGGGTTGAGGGTGGGTTGGCCTTGCACGCTGAGCAGATACAACCCGGCCGTCGCGACGCCTACGGCCGCCCACGTCGTCCAGCGGACGAAGTATCCGATGAACAGCCCGATGAGTGGTACGAAGACGACGTACAGCCCCGTGATGAAGCCCGCGATGCCGGCGGTCGTGTGCACCAGGCCCGCCTGTTGGAGGACGGCGCCGCCGGCCATGGCAAGGCCGGCGCCCGCCAGACCGAGCAGCAGACGACTGCGCCGAACCGGCTTGGGGTTGGAAGGTGCCAGGCGGCGCGCCAGTGGCAGCAGCGGAAGCATGGAGAGCATGCCGATGAGCAGGCGGACTCCGGTGAACGTCACCGGATCGACGACCTCCATCGCTGTTCGTTGAATGGTGAATCCTGCGCCCCAGATGATCGCGACCACCATGAGCAGGGCATCGGCGCGGAGCACTCGCATGGGGCGGCAGCGTAGTGCAATGGGGCGGCCGAAGCGCGTGCTGCCGTGAGACGCCGTACCCTTTCGGCCGCATGCCGCTCCTTGAACTTGCTTCGATCTCGCTCCCCGCCTGGGAAGTTGCCGTGTTGATCGGGGTTGGGCTGGTCGCCGGATCGCTCGGAGGGCTGCTGGGTATCGGGGGCGGAATCGTGATGATTCCGGCGATTTCGTTTCTTCTGAATCGCGATATCCACTTGGCGCAAGCGGCATCCATGAACGTCATCTTCTTCGTCGCGGCGCCTGCGGCGCTCCGGCATTGGAGGGAGGGCGGCATTCGCCGGGAGGTGGTCGTGCGGCTGCTCCCATTCGCGATGATGGCGGTGGTGCTTGGTGTCACCGCAGGCATCTGGATTCCCAATGACGAGTTGTCGCTCATCTTTGGGCTGTTCCTGATCTACGTCTTTTACGAGAACTTCAGGCGGTTGGTCAGCGACCGAGCGGCGTCACGCGAATCGGAGGCACCGATGAAGGTGACCTGGGCGCGTGGCGGGTTTGTCGGCACGGTTGCGGGGTTTGGCGCGGGTCTGCTCGGCATCGGCGGTGGCCTCATCACAGTTCCCGTCACTCAACTCGTGTGCAGGTGCCCGCTGCGAGCGTGCATTGCCTGCTCCTCGGCTGTCATGTGCCTGACGTCGGTCGTCGGCGCGATCTACAAGGACGTGACGCTGACGGAGGTTCCGGGTATCGGAGCCGACGTGCACTGGTACACGCCACTGGGAATCTCGGTCTGGCTCATTCCGACGTGTCTGATCGGAAGTTGGTTTGGCGCCAAGGCGACGCACGTACTCCCGGTGAAGGTTGTTCGGACCGTGTTTCTGGTCATCGTCGCGGCGTCGGCGATCAAGATGTTGACATGAGGTGTCAGCGCGATTGATCGGCGGCCGAGGGGACCAGATCGACCACGACGGGAAGGTGATCGGAGGCGCGGCCTGCGTCGGTGCGGACCAGATTCAGCGTGCGAAGGGTCCGTTCCGGGAGGTCGAGTGTGTCAAACACCGCCGAAAACGCGGGAGTGAGCGTCTCGGCAGATACGACGACGTAATCGAGCCGGCCGGGCGAGTAGGGCTGCCCCGGCTCTTGCCAGGTCTGGAGACCCGAGCCGTCTGGTTGCCAGGCATCGATCACGAGCAGATCGCGCTCGGAACTCGGGTTGACCATGCCCTCGCCGCCAGCGATCAGGAGATCCAATGGAAGGGGCCCGCCCACGAGGTTCAGGTCGCCGCCAATGATGAGCCCGGAGAGATCGCAGGCGTGCTCCGCTTCTTGTACGGCCCGTCGGATGGCGAGAACCTCCCCGATGCGTTTCATGTCCTCGGGACCATCTACGACACCGCAGCACTTCAAGTGCACCGACACGGCAAGGACCGGCCCAACGTCTGGGACATCGATCGTCAGTGCCGCGGCGCGGACATGTCCGTGTGACTCACCCCGTCGCTTGATGTTCTCGAACGCGGGGACCCGTGCGGACGGGAGTCGCGTGGCAACGCCGCTTCGAATTCGGCCCCCGAGCGGGCCAAGCTCAAGCGTCCACGCGCCGCCGGCGGACTCGATGACCTCCAGCAGCGCGGCCTCCGTCTGGTCGTGCTCAATCTCCTGCATGAGCAAGACGTCTGGTTGCAACGCGGCGAGGATGCGGCGCGTGACCGACGCCTGCTTCAGGAGGTTTCCGAACTCGAGATTCCACGTGACGATGCGGACCGCATCTCGACCCTTGGGCGGAAGGGATGTCATGTGCCGTTTCGGACTCGGGCGAGGCGACCCCAACCGTGCGACGCCGCGCAGGGGTTGCTCAGCCGCGCCTTCGAGTGTCCATGGCATGGTGCCTGCCGCGTCCACTCCGGATACGCGTCGCTGCAGACGCAGTTCAAACGCATTGGCCGCGACGGTGGGCGAAAAGACCAGCCCGGCCGCGTCCCAAGACTCGCCATCGGCCCCCGCGACGTTGATGGACACCCCACCAGTCCTTCGGCCTTGCTTTGGACTGAACACGAGTTCGACGTCCGTGCCAGGCGGGTTGGCATGGCGATGCCCCGTCTCGAGATTGTTGTCCCAGTCCAACCGAAGCGTCAGGGGCGCGTCAAGCCCCTGAAGATTGACCGGGGGGCCCTTGAGCGTCAGCAGGAGAAAGACATGATCGGCAGTCCACGCAGCGCTCAGTGAGGGTGGGCTCGCCGCTGCAGTCCACTCCCCGAATC
>CAZSSV010000095.1:0-8488 GCA_964609425.1 uncultured Isosphaeraceae bacterium
TGGTATGGCTGGTCGACGGACCTCCACGCGGCGGTTGGCATTGTGGGCTCGCCCATGAATCTGGCTGGGCAGGCCGAGGTCGTTTACATCAGCGACTTCAACGGGAACATCGTCGGGACCGAGTCCCTGCTGGCTTCCGACGGCAGTGACGGGGACCAGTTCGGATACGCCGTGGCAATCGGCGAGATCACGGGCGCCAGCGACGCCGGCGTTGCCTTTGTAGCGGCCCCGGCCTGGACCGACGCGGAAGGGCCGTCGTACGAGGGTGCCGTCTACATCTTTACCGATGACGGCAGCGGGGCCGTGACGGAGGCGCACCAGATCACACTGAGCGACCCGGGGACGTTCGGCGCCAGGTTTGGGGTTGCCATCGACTTTGATGGCTCCCGGCTGGTGGTGGGCGGTGCGTGGGAGTCCAAGGAGCCAGACGGGGCGGGCGGCGAAGTCGACCGGCACGGAGCCGTGTATGTGTACACCATCGGGACCGACGGAACGCCGACACTCGAGCAGCGTCTGGTCTCGGGCGATCCGCAGGCCCAGGCGTACTTCGGAGCCAATGTCGCGATCGACGGAGACCAGATTGCAATCTCCGCGCTGAGTGAGTCGACTGAAGAGGTCACGTATGGAGGGGCGGTCTACATCTTTGAACGGGACGCGGAAGGCATCTGGGTGCAGACGGACCATGTGCTGCCCGACGACCACGAATACGGCGTGTCCTACTCATTCTCCCTGGATCTGCAGGGCGACACGCTGGTGGTGGGGGCGCCGCACAAGGCGGGCGGAGACAATGGAGAGGGCATTCCGTACAACGCCTACGGCCTGGTGTATGTCTTCGAGCGAGTCGCCGGCATCTTCACCGAGGTTCAGCGGATCGTTCCACAGGTGGATGCCATGGGCTTTCTCTGGGGATGGTCGCTGGCACTGAACGACGGGCGGCTCGCGATCGGGGCGATCAACTGGGCGACTGACGAGCTTGGTGAGGGGGCTGTTGGGCTCTGGGAGCAAGGGCCGGACGGGCAGTTTGAAGGCGTTCGGATCATTCAGAACGCTGACGCTGCGTACGGAGATCAGTTCGGCGCTTCGGTGGCCCTGGCCGGCGATCGGGTGCTCGTGGGGTTGTGGGGACAGGAGGACGCCGTCAATGGCGGAGGCGCCTACCTCTATTCACGCGGGTGTGGTGGCGACTTCGACGACGGCGGCGCCGTTGACGCGGACGATGTGATGGAACTCATTCTGGACTGGGGTGCTGCTGGCATCCATGCGACCGACATTGAGCAGGATCTGCACGTAGGCATTCACGATCTGCTCGTGCTGCTTGAGCACTTCGGAACCTGCAGCTGAGGCCAATCAGGCCCGGATTCTCGGCGCCGCGACCGCAACACGCGCGGCAGGACTCGAACCTGCAACCCTCGGCTTCGAAGGCCGATGCTCTATCCAATTGAGCTACGCGCGCAGTGGCGGTATGGTAGTTCGTTCGGCCCCGCGAGGTGCGGTGGTCGTCCAGGCGGGGATCTTCGATCCATGTGGAAACGCTTCGCGGTTGTCGGCAGTGGGTGGTTGACGCTCTCCGCAGGGCTGGCCGCCGCCCAGTGCGTGGTCGAAGACTCCTTCAACGACGGTACGCCAACCGGTGTGTGGACACTCGCGACGAGCCCGGGTTCGTCCGTGCAGGTGAGCGAGTCCTACGGTCGCATGAACTTTGCCGGAACCGTGAACTATGGCTCGTACGATCTCGCCTTCGGGTGGTCCGAGGGGTGGGATCTCGACATGACGCAGAACTGGGCGCTCTCTGCCTCCTGGCGGTGCAATGCCCCGGCGCCGGCCGGCTACTACGGTGAGATCGGCATCGCGGTGGGCGTGATGTTGGACGTAGACCCGTACGTGCCGACACTGGGATACGGCATGACGATGAGCACGGGGCTGTACCATCAGATTTACGACGGCTTCGTGTATGACTTCCGGTATCAGGTGCTCAATCGGTGGGTCAATGACGCCTACTATGAGATTGCGAGTGACTACGAGTTCAGCGATCAGTCCGGGACAACCTACATCTGGTACGACGCCTACGCGGACCGCCTGTACATGGACGATCAACTCTACGGGCAGAATCCGTGGTCGCTTTCCAACTTTCGTGGGGGGGGCAGTTGGCAGACGACCGGGACCGTCGGCTTTGGCGTCTACTCCTGGGGAACCGTCAGCTCGTTCAACTGGAACCAGATATACGGCGACAACTTCTGCCTGATCGACGGGGCTGTGGTGGGTCCGGCGGTCGGGGCGTGCTGTGTCGCCGATGCCTGCGTGGCAACCATAGAACTCTCGTGTGAGGGGCAGTGGATGGGGGAGGGGAGTACCTGCGCCCCGGAGTGTTCGTCCTGCGAGGGGGACGTGGACTGCGATGGTGACGTTGATGTGCTCGACATCGCGGTCATGCTCGACGACTGGGGGGCTCCAGCCACCTGCCGGGCCGGACTCGATCTGGACGAGTCTGGTTCCGTCGGCGTGCACGACCTGCTGCTGCTGCTTCAATCCTGGGGCACCTGCGGGGGCTGAGTGCGCTGGCTTGCACATTCGGCCGACGCGACTACCCTTTGCCGCTCGCCGAGACGGCAAGAAGGAGCATCTGCCATGGGTTGCATGGACGGCAAGACGGGTCTGATCGTCGGAATCGCCAATGATCGTTCGTACGCGTGGTACATCGCGCAGTCGATCATTCGAGAGGGGGGCACCTGTCTCTTTACGCACCTTCCCGGCGAGAAGATGGAGCGGCGCGTTCGGAAGGCGATCGACGCGCTCGGCGTGGAAGACCCGTGGCTGATGCCGATGGACGCGTCGTCGGACGCCTCGATGGACGCGGCATTTGACGCGATCGGCCAGCAGGTCGGCCGGCTCGACTACCTCGCGCACTCCATCGCGTTTGCCGACCGGGACTGGCTGCAGGAAGGCAAGTTCACGGCGACTCCCCGCGACGTGTTCACACAGGCCATGGACATCTCGGCCTGGACCTACGCGGGCATGGCGCATCGGGCGGCGCCCCTCATGACCGATGGCGGCGGCCTGGTGTCCATGTCCTACTACGGGGCCGAGAAGGCGGTGCCCGGGTACAACGTCATGGGAGTTGCGAAGGCAGCCCTCGAGGCGACGACTCGGTATCTGGCGATGGAACTGGGCCAGCAGAACATCCGCGTCAATGCGATCTCCGGTGGACCGATTCGCACGATGTCGTCGATGGCGGTCGGGGGGTTCTCACAGATCCTCGACTGGGTCACGGGCGAAGACGTGGGTGACTCCGCAGCGTGGTTACTCTCTCCGATGGCTTCGGGTGTGACGGGGCAGACGATCTACGTGGACTGCGGGTATGCATCCATGGGGCTCTGACCAGCGGTCCGCCCGGGTACCGGCCCGAAGCGGCGCCACCGCCACGGCCGCGTGCAGGTGACATCGTCGGCCGGGATGAGCCACGACCGTACCGTCGAGACGACCGCCTCCAGGCCTTTGCCCTGAAGGGCGGCGCACGAGATGTTCGCGCCGTCGATCGGCCCGAGGTCGCTGCGAAGCCCCAGCCTGAGTCCGGGCGCGCGTGAGAGCTCGGGCCAGCCCGATGTCGGGTCCGCCGCCGCAATCAACAGGTCGGCCTGGGAAATCACCTGCCGGGCCTGCTCGATCGACGCGGCCTCCACGGCGTCGGTCGTACATCGAAGCCCAGGCGTATCGATCCAGTCCACGACGAGGCCACCCAGATCGACCCGTGCACCGACCCAGTCGCGGGTCGTGCCCGGCGCGTCGGCAACGACCGCTCGGCACCGGCCGACCAATGCGTTGAGTAGCGTGCTCTTGCCGATGTTCGGACGACCAACCACCGCGACCCGGGGAGGCTCGAGCAGGCGGCGAAGCCGAGCCGAGCGTGCCTCGTCCAACTCGGTCCATGTGCTGTCAAAGCGACGCCACCGCGCAGGCTGCGCCAGCAAGAGGTCCAGCGCGGTTCGGCTCGGGGCGGCCCGCAGGTCAGCCATCACGCGCTGCTCAACATCGCCTTCGTCCTCCTGGCAGGCGTCTTCCGATGTGACGGGGTGCACGCCGGAGGCGGCGAGCTGCGCCAACGTCGCTTCAACAATCTGCATGCCACCATGCGGCATGATGAGCAGCCGGTCCTCGCTGGGCCGGGCCAGCAGCATGTCGTCGATACCGGGGCAGTGCGCCAGTCGCACCGCCCCGACGGGGGGAATCGTGCCGCCGATCGCCGCGCAGGCCTCAGTGGCATCGCCCCGAATCTCAATGATGGCGACGGCCCCGGCCACCGGAGCCGTCAACAGCCGCGCGGTGCTCACCCGGCGTCACCCTCTTCCGCAGGGGCGGACATCGCATGCCGGGCGGCCACGGCAATGCCCAGGAGCGTGAGGTCGGGAACGATCCGATCCACAAGTTCGTCCCCACGGAACAACAGTTCCGCATCGCCGCCCGTTGCGACGACGGTTGGAAACGCGCCATAGGCGACCGCGTACCGCTCGACGAGGGACCGCACCAGGCCCTGCACGCCGTGCACGACACCCCGAAGCATGGCTTGTGACGTACTCCGCCCGAACGCGTCATCGTCGGGGGTTGTCAACTCGATTTCCGGAAGCGCGTCGGTCCAGGTGTGCATGGCTCTCAGTTGCATGTCGCCACCCGGGGCGATCGCGCCGCCGTGGAAGGTTCCTTCTCCATCCACGAAGTCGATGGTCACCGCGGTTCCGGCATCCACCACGATGCAGGCCTGCTTGAGGACGTCGAATGCGGCGCATGCGTTGAGCAGCCTGTCGGTGCCCGTCATCGTCTCGGGAGCGAGATCAACCTGAATGGGAACGGGCAGATCGTCTCCGACGTGATAGACCTCTTCACCCAGTTGGTCTGCGAGCGCCGAGGCGAGTTGCGCTGCGAGGGAGTCATTGACCGAGGCCATCACGACCGGTCGCGGGGAGGTGTCGTCCAGTGACCCTCGGGCCGCCAGAATGGCTTCGGTCATGGCTCCGAGATCGTCGTTGGAGACGGACACCACGCTGGAAACTTCCATGCCTGTGATGGCTGCCAGGTGGGTTCGTGTATTGCCGATGTCGATGGCGACGAGTTGCATGGTGCTCATGGGCGGCATTGTAAGGGCGGGCCACCATCAGGCCGCTATCCTCCGCGTGTGACGTCAGCACGCACCGCTCAATCCATCGACGGCCGAGCACTTTCTCGGGAGGTCAAGGCCGAACTCGCAGCCCGCGTAGCCGAACTGGCGGCCGAAGATTGCCACGTACGGTTGGATGTCGTGCTGGCCGCAGGCAATGCCGAAGGGGGGGTGTATGCCCGCAACCAGGCGGCGATGTGCGCTGAGATCGGCATCGAGTATCGCCGGCATGAAGTCGCCGCCGATGCATCTGAGGCTGACGTGCTGTCTCAGGTCGCCGCGCTCAACGCCCATGAGATGGTGACCGCCATCATGGTGCACCTGCCGTTGCCCGGTGGTGCGGATCAGCAGCGGGTTCAGGCGGCGATTGCTGTGGAGAAGGACGTCGAGGGCGTCAATCCGGCCAACATTGGCGGGGTGATCTATGGACGCCGTACGCTGGTCCCGTGCACGGCGCTTGCGACCATGCGGATGATCGAGTCAACCGGCATTGACCTGCGGGGCGCTGAAGTCGTCTGTGTCGGGGCCAGTACCATCGTGGGCCGGCCCGTGGCGGTGCTGCTGATGGAAGCGGAGGCAACCGTCGTCTCCACAAATGTCCACACGAGCGATCTGTCCGCCCACACGCGGCGGGGAGATGTCGTGATTGCCGCCGCCGGTGTGCCAGGACTCGTCACGGGTGACATGATCAAGCCCGGGGCGGTCGTGATCGATGTGGGCATCAACAGGATCACGGACCCCGACACGGGCGAGCAGCGGACCGTGGGCGACGTCGATGCTGACGCTGTGGCCCTCGTGGCGGGATGGCTCAGTCCGGTCCCGGGTGGCGTTGGACCGATGACCGTGGCGATGCTGCTGCGGAACACCGTCGCGGCTGCTGATCCACGCGTTGCGGGCCCCGCTGGGCAGCGATGAGGGCGATACGTGGCACCTCCACGCACTTTCCCCGTGCGGGGTCACACAGGGGCCGGACTTGCGGATAGTTGAATCGCTGGCCCCACGAGGGGGCCGAAAGAAGAGGATCTCAGATGCGATTCACCGCCCTGCTCACACTTCTGGCCATGACGACCGCTGCCTCGGCCTGGACTCCCAATCCCGACGATCCCGACGGGGGTGGATGGCCGATGCCGCCCCATGACCCTCCCGCCGGTGGTTGGGTGCCGCAACATCCGCTTCCGCTCCTACCGGGCGAGATTCTGGAGATTCCGAGCGGGTGGGATGGCTGGCTTCCGGACGTCCCATTCATCTGCCGTCTGGACGTGCCGGAAGACTACGACACGATTCAAGACGCCGTTGATGCCGCAGCGGACGATTGCCTGATCGCCGTGGCGGAGGGGACGTACTTTGAAAACGTGACCGTTGGCGGCAAGGCCGTGCGAATTGTGGGCATCGGCGACGTCCGCCTGCGACCCTCTGCAGATGATGCCATCTTCACCATTCACTCGACGCCCGAAGGCCGCACCGTACAGCTTGACAATCTGACCATGAGCTCGGTCATGCGGATTCCGAATCCGATCGGGGGTGAGCACCTTGTGATCATGCAGGAGGAAGGCAGGGCGGTGCAGGCATCATTTGCCTCCGTTCGAATCACCCAATGCCGCTTTGACGATCTGGCCGTGGGGCAGATCACCAACGGGGGCGATGTCCAGTACGGCAGTGCGGTCCTGGCGAGCTGGAGCGACCTTGAAATCGACTCCTGCGACTTTGAGGACTGCATCGCAGACGCCGGTGGGGCCGTGGCGTGTGCACTCGCCAGCCTGTCCGTGTCGCAGTCCACATTCTGGGACTGCCTGGCGACGGGCTCGGGCGGTGCCCTTGAGGCCCAGTGGGTCAACCTATCGCTTCGGCAGTGCGAGTTTGGATTGAATGAGGCGACGACCTATGGTGGCCACATCCATGCTGTGGATGCGACCGTGGCGATGGAACGATGCGCGTTTCTGGCCGGTTCTGCGGCGTGGGGCGCCGGCGTCGCGTCGGGCGGATCGATGAGCACGTCCTTGTCGCACAACCAGTTCAAGTACCACGCCGCCGGGGAAACCGGAGACGTGTGGTGGCACGACCTGAACGCCGGTGCAGGGCCGTACCTGGCCGATACCAAGGTGTGCAGCGGATCGTCCACCTGGGGAACGACGGAGGGCATCGTTCCTCTGGAGTCCTACGAAGACTGTCCCTTCTGCATCGATGACACGACGATGGACGGCGAAATCGGAGTGGCCGACCTCATCGATCTTCTCAGCGTCTGGGGCACCAGGGATCCCTTCGCCGACGTCAATGGCGACGACACGGTGGACGCTGACGACATCATCGACCTCATCGAGGACTTCGGTGGCTGCGGCGCCATCATCCCGGATTGAGTTCAGCCGAAGAGCCGGTGCTTTGCCTGGCGGTAGCGGGCAAGCGTGTTGATGACGACGTCGTCGGGAATCTCAGGTCCCGGCGGCGTCTTGTCCCAGCCGCCGTCCCGAACCAGCCCCTCCAGGTGGTTTCGCACATACTGCTTGTCAAACGAGTCCTGGTCTCGCCCGACCTCGTAGTCTTCGGCAGGCCAGAATCGACTTGAATCAGGCGTGAGCACTTCATCGATCAGCATGATCTCGTCGGTCTCGTTGCCGTCGGCATCGAGGGCGTAGCCAAACTCGAACTTGGTGTCGGCCAGAATGATGCCCCGCTCGGCTGCGTACTCGGCCGCCCGCCGATAAATCTCGACAGACACGTCGCGGAGTCGATTCATCACGTCGCGGCCGGCGATTTCACAGGCGGTCTCGAAGTCGATGTTCTCGTCGTGGCCTTCGTCTGCCTTGGTGGCGGGGGTGAAAATGGGCTCTGGAAGTTGCTCGCAGTGCTTGAGCCCTTCGGGCAGCGAAATCCCGCAGACCGTGCCGTGCTGCCGGTACTCCTTCCAGCCGGAACCGGTGATGTACCCGCGGACAACGAATTCGACCGGAATCACGCGGGCAGCGCGCCCGAGCATCATGCGTCCTGCGCACTGCGACCGGTGCGAGTCGTCCAGCCCGGGTACGTCGCGCGGCTCGACGGATTGCAGGTGATCGCCGATGAGATTCCACGTGCGTATGAGGTGGAACCACTTCGTGCTGATCGACGTCAGTTCACACCCCTTGCCCGGCACGGGCGTGGGCATGACGACATCGAAGGCGCTGATGCGATCCGAGGCGATGATGAGCACGCTCGGGGGTGCCCCGTCGCCTGCAGGAACCTGATAGATGTCCCGGACCTTGCCCTGCCGGCGGCCCGGAAGGGGCAGATTGGTGACCATGACGGGGGCGCTGGTTGTGTGCATCCTGCGAAACTCCTCCTGAGAAGGAGGCCATGGTAGCAGTTGCG
>CAZSSV010000096.1:0-8368 GCA_964609425.1 uncultured Isosphaeraceae bacterium
GATCCACACCGAGGATGACGCCGATTGCGGCGACCGGGAGCGTTGGAGTGTCGCCGAGGCTGCCATTGACTGCGGCGATCACGATGACCATGGTTACCAGGCCCGCAGAGGGAATGCCAGCAGCCCCCACAGCCGCCAGCGTGGCCGTGATCACCACCAGCACCAACTGGCCGAATTCCAGATCGATGCCGTACAACTGAAACAAAAAGACGACGGCCACCGCCTCGTACAGCGCCGTGCCGTCCATGTTGATGGTAGCGCCGAGCGGGAGGACGAAGTTGCTCGACTGCTCTGAACATTCACCTTCGTCGATCGCGGTCTCAATGGTGACGGGCAACGTGGCGCTGCTTGAGTCGGTGCCGAACGCGGTCAGCAGCGCGGGTTTCATCTTGCCCATGAACCTGTAGGGTTGGACGCGTCCAAAGAGCCAGAGGATGGCCGGCAGGACGATGGCACCGTGGATGAGCAGCCCAAAGAACACCGTGCCCATGTATCCGCCCAGTGGGCCCGTGACGTTTTCAAGCCCGATCCGCCCGACCGTCCACGCGACGAGGAGGAACACGCCGATAGGGGTCAACCACACCACCCACTGGATGAGCGCCATGAGGGCCTCGAAGCCTGCGTCGAAGAATTCTCTCGCCACCCGGGTCCGCTCACCACCCGCTGCCAGCGCCAGACCCAGGCCGATCGCGAAGACGATGATGCCCAGAGGCCGACCAGCGCTCATTTCGGAGACGATGTTCGTCGGGATCAACTGGTACAGAATGTTGGTCCACGTGCCTCCCATCGTCTTTGCATCGACCTTGGCCGACAGCGATGCGTCGGCGGCGAACGCGGACTCACCGCCGGCGCGTACGGAGGCCTGAACTTCGGCGGGGAGCGAGCCCGGATCGAACCAGGTCACGAGCGTCGTGCCGATGGTGACGGCAATGAGCATCGTTGCGAAGTAGTAGACGATGGTGGCACCCCCGAGCCGTCCCAGTTTGCGAGGGTCGCCGATTCGGGTGATGCCTGCGACCACGCTGAAGAGCACGAGCGGAATCACGAGCAGTTTGAGTGGTCGAATGAGGACCAGGTCGCCGCCGACCTTCGTCCAGTGATCGCCGCCGATGTCTCCGCCATGCAGGACGAACTGGCCGACCACAGCCCCGAGGACCATGCCGGCGACGATGAGTGTGGTGAGCAGGGTGGCTGACTTCATGCCGTCAGCCTACAGCTCGAGCCCCGATCGCGTCAGACGCCCGCTTCTTCGGTCACCGAAACGTGCAGCTCGTCGAGTTGCTCGTCATCAACAGGCCCTGGGGCATCGGTCATGAGATCGGCGCCATTCTGCGTCTTGGGGAACGCGATGACGTCACGGATGTTGTCGGTGCTCGTGAGCAACATCACCAGACGGTCGAGGCCGAAGGCGACGCCGCCATGTGGTGGGGCACCCTGTTTCAGCGCGTCGAGCAGAAAGCCAAACTTGACCTGTCGCTCCTCTTCGCCCAGCCCGAGAATCCTGAACACGGTCTCCTGCACCTCGGGATCGTGGATACGGATGGAGCCGCCGCCGATCTCTGAGCCGTTGAGCACCATGTCGTATCCCGCCGATACGACCGAGCCCGGGTCGGTCTCGAGCTTGTCAATGTCCTCGGGGACCGGTGCCGTGAACGGATGGTGCTCGCTGAGCCATCGCTGCTTGTCTTCGCTCCAGCGGAACATCGGGAAGTCGACCACCCACAGGGCCTTCCAGGCGCTGGTGTCAACCATGCCCATGGCCCGTGCTGCATGCAACCGGACCTGACCGAGTGACTCGCACGCCGTGAGCCAACTGTCACAACCCATCAGAATGGTGTCGCCCGGCTCGACCTCAAGTGCCGCAGCCAGATCGTCCGCGATGCCGTCCATGAACTTGGCGACACCGCCTTCAAACCCGCTGTCAGTGACCTTGGTCCAAGGCATACCGCCGGCCCCGTGTGTCTTGGCGGTCTCCTGAAGTTGATCGAGCACCTTTCGGGTCAAGGTGTCCGCCGACGCCGGCACCCGAATGGCTTTGACGACGCCGTCTTTCTTCGAGAGCGCCGAGGTGAACACCTTGAAGTCGGTTCGGGCTGCGATTTCGGAAATGTCGTGGAGCGGAAGCTCGAATCTCATGTCGGGGCGGTCTGAACCCCAGACGTCGATGGCGTTACGCCACGTCATCCGCGGGATCTCGCCCAGGTCAAGCCCGAGCAGGTGCTTGAACACGCGGCGGACGAAGCCGGTCATGATCTTCAAGACTTCATCCCGATCAACGAACGACATCTCCAGGTCGATCTGCGTGAACTCGGCCTGACGGTCGGCCCGCGGATCTTCGTCACGGAGGCACTTGCAGATCTGCAGGTACCGGTCGCAGCCGGCGACCATGAGAATCTGCTTGAAGATCTGAGGACTCTGCGGGAGTGCGTACCACTTTCCCGGGTAGATGCGGGATGGAACGATGAAGTCTCGCGCCCCTTCGGGGGTGCTCTTGATGAGCAGTGGAGTCTCGACTTCCAGGAATGACTGATTGTGAAAGTACTGTCGTGTGAGTGCGCAGAGGTCGTGCCGCATCTGCAGCGTCCGTTGCATACTCGGTCGGCGAAGGTCGATGTAGCGATGCCGAAGCCTGACCTCTTCGGAGATCTTTGAGGCCTCGTGGTCATCCGGAAGAATGGGCGGGTTGCTTGCTCGGGAGAAGATGTTCAGCCCCGTGCCTCGAATCTCGATCTCGCCAGTTGCGAGTTTCTTGTTGACGCCGCCCGCTCTGCGGCCGACGGTGCCCGTGATTTGAACAACATCTTCACGTCGAAGTGAGCGTGCGGCCTCCATGACCTGCGGTTCGCAATCTTCTTGGTCGAAGACAGTCTGGGTCATGCCGGTTCGGTCGCGAACATCTACGAAGACCAGGCCCTTGCCCTGGTCACGGAATGTGTTGACCCAGCCACAAATCGTGGCTTCTGTATCGATCTGGTCCAGACCGAGTTCGCCGCAGGTATGGGTGCGCATCGCCATGATGTTGGGGGACTCCTCGCGTACCGATGTTCATTCCCGGAGACTGGAAGCGACGCATGGTATCGCATGATGACCCGGAGCCGCCCCGCGCCGTGCGGATCGGTATCCTGCCCCGCATGGCTGCCGAACCGGGCACATCAGGGCCCGTCATTCTCTTCACCGCCTTCGAGCCGAGCGGCGATGCGCTGGCCGCACCTGTGATCAGGCAGCTGCGTGACATGCACCCGGAATGGTCGATCTACGCGTGGGGCGGGGACGCCATGGAGGCCGCTGGGGCCCAGATGGCCGGCCGCACGGCCGGGGATGGCGCGATGGGCCTCGGGGCGATTGCGCATGCGCGGAAAGTGCGTCGGCAGGTCAAGGCGATCAGGCGGTGGATCAAGGGCTGCCGGCTGATGCTTCATGTCCCTGTCGATTCGCCGGCGGCGAACTTTCCGATTTGCGCTGTCGCCCGCAAGGCGAGCGCGCGGGTGGTGCACCTGGCAGCGCCCCAGATGTGGGCGTGGGGAAGCTGGCGGGTCAAGAAGCTTCGCAAGTTGACCGATCACGTGTGCTGTCTGCTGCCCTTCGAGCCCCGATGGTTTGGAGAGCGTGGGATCAAGGGCACGTTCGTCGGTCACCCGGCCATCAATCGGGTTCTGGACAGTGAAGATCTCCAAAGACGGCTGCACGGTATGCCGGGCGGCGCACCTCGGATCGCGCTGCTGCCCGGCTCACGGACTCAGGAGGTCAAGAAGAACATTCGACTGCTCGTGAAGGTGTTTGAAGAGCTGCGCCACCGGCATATGACCATGTCAGGCGTCATCGTTGCGGCATCGGACCGTGCCGCAGAGACGGTGCGGGCAAGGCTTGGCGAGTTTCCAATGGGCCTCAGCATGGTCCAGAACATGCGGGACGAGTCGATCGCGTGGTGCGATCTCGCCATCGCCGTTTCGGGGACGGTCACGCTCGACATCATGCGGCAGTGCCAGCCGATGATCGGTGTGTACAAGGCCGGACTGCTCTCGTGCCTGGGCGCGAAAGTGCTGCTTCGGACGCCCCACAAGCTGCTTCCGAACATCATCGCTGACGACGAGATTGTTCCCGAGTACGTCCCGTGGTGCGGTGGGGCCGGCCCGATCATCTCCAAAGCGCAGTGGCTCCTGGACGACAGCCGCCGAGGCGCTGAACAGCAGCAGGGCCTGCGTCGGGCGCTGGGTGCCTATCGGGGGCATGACTTTGCCGCAGCGTGTGCCAAGATCATCGCGGAGACAGTCAGGGCGTAGGCCGGAGGCATTCAGCACCGTGCCATCGATTCAGGATCGGTGGACGGGGTAGATCCTGGCGACGCCACAGGTATGGCCGATGCGATCCTGGAGCTCGAGGCGACGCTCGGAGGCCGAGCTGATGGGAAAGCCCTGAGCGAGGCAGCGGTTCTGCCAGACTTCGAGGTCGTGCGACGCAATCGATTCGTGCTCGACCCACAGCACCAGGAGCAGGCCTGCATGAAGGATGTCCGCGTCGCCTGCCAGCTTGGCGATGTCCTTTCGCACCGTGCCGAGCAGTTCACTGGACCATGACGTGTTCGGCCCATTCTCCGAGAACTGCGAGACGACTTTCACTTCAAGCCAGAATGCCTCATCGAGGGCCGTGGCGGTGGGATCGTCGAAGAGTGTTGCGGCCGCGGCCGGGTCTTGAAGTGGCCGTCCTTCAGGGGCGAGCACCAAATCGCAGCGGCGACCTTCGGCGCGGGATCGCTTGCGTCGAGCTGCCGGGTACCGAACCTCGCGGTGAACGCCGAATCCGGCTGCGGTCAAGGCGTCTGCGAGCAGGGGGTGCAGGGCCACTTCATCGAGCGCGTCAACCCCACGCACGGCCTGTGACCGGCGGTCCAGATCGATGCGGGCGGCGAGCCCAGCCTCAATCGCATCTGCGATGTCGGCCACGTGCCACCGCACGCCGGCCGGGTCAGTGGCCGGCATCGTCGTGAGGCCTGATCTCACCCCTGCGGAGCCGGCCGAAGTAGCCGTGCCAGGCGGCCATCGCGGCGGCGCCAAAGATGAGCATGATGGGGATGTTCACCCACAACATGAGACCCGTG
Organism: uncultured Isosphaeraceae bacterium; assembly: GCA_964609425.1. Lineage (GTDB taxonomy): Bacteria > Planctomycetota > Phycisphaerae > Phycisphaerales > SM1A02 > UBA12567. The sequence goes on from CAZSSV010000096.1 coordinate 5,096, forward strand.
CCGAGATCGGAGAGGTTGCCGATCTCTTTGGTCGTCGTCACGATGCCGGCTGTCGCCACCACAATCAAGGCGCAGTAGACAATCTTGTACACGCCTACCGCCCATTCGCCCAGCAGAAAAACGATGCCCTGTTCGCCGTAGTACGACCAGGAGATCATCGTGCTGACAGCGAAGAGCCAACTTGCGATCAGGATCAACCACGTGCCGACGCCGGGAAACTGCCTGTTGATGGCATAGGCGGTGAGCGTGGCGCCCATGTAGTCTTCGTACAGCGCCGGCTCCACCAGCGCGGGCCGCTCTCCGGATTCGACGAGCGGCTCCCAATGCGCCACCTCCGACTCTTTCGTTCCGATCAAGTCCCACCGGACGTACGGTTCCGACTCTTCCGGGATGATGACGGTGCCGGTGAGCATGGCTCTGTTGGAAGCGGTGGCCTCGTTGGTACCCCCGCCGGCTGCAATCGAGAAGACACTGTCGGTGTCCATCCACGGGCCGCCCAACTCGACGCCCGCTGCCGTGCGGTCCGGAAGGGGCGTATAGCCCCGCGTGACCGTCTCACGATTGATCGTGAATTGGCGAGGCTCTCCGAGGACCCACGCATGGTGTTGGACGCCTTCATCGTCCTGCCAGTGGTGAAGCGAGACAGGCGGGCTGGATGAGAAGATGCCGTCGGCGCCCTCAGCGCCCTCGCCGCGTGTCAACGCGCCGGTAGAGAGAATGACCAGGGCCGTCAGCGTACACACGACGATGGTGTCGATAAAGGGCTCGAGACCGGCCACCACGCCTTCGCTGACGGGCTCCTTGGTCTGCGCCGCGGAGTGGGCGATGGGAGAGGAGCCCTGTCCGGATTCACTCGAGAAGAGTGCACGCTTCATGCCCCAGAGAAATGCCGTGCCGGCGGCGCCACCGATGAACGCGCCGCCTGCCTCCGATGGGCTGAAGGCCGTGGTGAAAATGGACGCGAAGACGCCTGGAATCGCGTCGAGATTGAATGCCAGCACGCCCAGCGCAATGACGACATAGAGCACGCACATGAATGGCACGAGCACGCCGGCCACCGAACCGATGCGCTTGATGCCGCCAATGATCACCATCGCCACGATGATGGCGAGGGTCAAGCCTGTGACCCACTCGGGCAGATTGGTGGCTTCGCGGGTGATGTCGCCAACATTCCATGCCTGGAACATGTTTCCGCCCGTCACGGCTGATATGAGCAGGGTCAGGCAGAACAGCACGCCGATGAAGCTGCCGATGAAGCTGCCGATGGCCCCGAGCCCCCATTGCTTCATGCCTTCGGCCACGACGAACATCGGCCCGCCGTGCGGGTTCTGAGGGTCGTCTGTGTTTCGGAAGAGCATCGACTGGGTGACTTCCGTGCTCTTGAGCGCCATGCCCACGATGCCGATGACCCACATCCAGAAGACGGCGCCGGGCCCACCGATCGCGATGGCGATCGCGACGCCGCCAATATTGCCAAGCCCGACCGTCGCTGACAGGGCCGCCGAAAGTGCCTGAAAGTGACTGATGGCACCGGGGTCATCGGGGTTGTCGTACTTGCCCGAAGTCACCGCAACGCCGTGGGTGAGTGCCCGGTACTGGCAGATGCCGCTCCACAGCGTGAAGAGCACACCGGTCGCGAGCAGGATGTAGAGCATCCAGTCGGTCCAGATGTAGCCGTTGACGGTTTCGAGAGCGTCGTTGAAACGGTCCATGTGAGTCTCCACGCTCAGGGGCGCTCAGTGCATGAGATGAAACGAAATCTCGTTGACGTCGATGAGTCCGACCTTGTCGAGCAGAACCACGACCACGAGAAGCGGGGCGACGAATCGCACCAGGAACAGCCATCCGGCCGCTACAGGACCGGAGAGGTCGGTCAGTTCGGCGTTGCGGAGTCTCGCAGGCATGATCCAGCCGGCGTAGACGGCGATCAGAAGACCTCCCAGCGGAAGCATCCAATTGCTGGTGAGCAGGTCCATCGTGTCGAAGAACGACTGGCCGTAGCCGGGTAACCACGACGTCATTTTGAATCCGGCGGAGTTCGCGAACGCGGTGATGATGCCGAACCCGAAGATGACGCTGCCGAGCGTCCAGGCCGCCTTGGGGCGGCTCCACTGGCGCGCGTCAATGAGGTAGGACGCAACGACCTCCAGGAGCGAAATGGCGCTCGTGAGCGCCGCGAACACCAGCAGGCCAAAGAAGACGATGCCGAGCATCATGCCAAGTTCGCCCATTTCGGCAAAGGCCAGTGGCATGCTCATGAAGACGAGGCCCGGACCGCTGCTGGGGTCCTGGCCGTACGAGAAGATGATCGGGAACATCATCAGGCACGCCAGCAGTGCGATGGCGGTATCGAAGATGGCGATCGCGACCGATTCGCCCAGCAACCCGCCGCCGCCGCGGCGCTGATAAGACCCGTAGGTCATCATCGCGCCCATGCCCAGCGAGAGCGTGAAGAATGCGTGGCCGAGCGCTTCGAGCACGCCGCGTGGTTCCAACTCGTTCAGGTCGGGGCTGAACACAAACGACACGGCCCGCCCGAACCCGGGTTGGAAGAAGCCATACGCGACGAGGAACAGGATGAAGAGCAGCAGCAGAGGCATCAGCACGCGGCACGTCCGCTCAATGCCGGCGCCGACCCCGCTCGCCACGACCAGAATTGTCAGGAACATGAAGATGGCCGCCCAGAATGTGCTGGTCCAGCCGTCCTTGAGCAGCCCCATGAAGACGCTTGTCACCTCAGTGCTGATGATCGACCGACGCTTGAGTGTCGTGGCGGCCTCCCTCGCTTCTTCATCGGACAACTCGGCAATTCTGGCGGTTGCTGCAGCCTTCGCGTCCGCGACGGCAGCGTCCTTGGCGGCCAAGGCCGGCCGAACCGTGTCGAAAGCGGCTTTGATCGGTGGGTCTTCCAGGAGGAGCTTGTGATTCACACCGGGCGTGGAGGACGCCTGCTCATAGGTGGTCCACGCCTCCCAGGTCGACGGCGCGAACTGGCGTCTCCAGTTCTTGATCGCCCGGTCGACGGGTTCGACGGCCTCCTGGGCTGAGAGCGCGGCTCGCATCTGCGCGATGGGCTCGGTCGCGCGATACACCAGAGCCGTCTGCTCCGCCTGCTTGCCGATCGGGTTGGTGAAGCCGACGACCGACTTGAGTGTGTAGTCCATGGCCCAGCCAGCGACCACGATGTAGAAGGAGAGGATGAGAAACCCCGCGACCACACCGAGCCATCCGACGGCAGACCAGCCCGTCGGGCCTCCTTGAAGCCGCTTGAAC
>CAZSSV010000097.1:0-8269 GCA_964609425.1 uncultured Isosphaeraceae bacterium
CCAACGACTGATCAAAGGAATTCTGAAGCAGGGCCTGGCACAGACGCATGTCGTGCTCGGGCATAAAGAGGCTCTCACGGCCGGGGTTCAGACTGGGAAGGTCATGCAGCGCCATGTGCGTCAGGTATGAACTGGACAGTCCGTCGAGGTACCGATACATCATGTCGCGAACGACCTGCAGCCCGGAGGCAAGGAGGGTGAGCGCGGCCTCCTTTTCGTCCATGAACTCTCGGTCGGCAATCCGCCGGAGCACCATCAGTTCGTCCAGCAGCAGCGTGAGGCCCTCTTCGGCCTTGCCACTTTCCGCCAGCCTGTAGGCCTCAGCTGCAGTCCAGACCGTCATCTTCGCCACGCCGTCGAGGTAGCGGAAGGCGGGAAGTACCAGCCGGCCCTGCTCCGTACCCAAGTCAACCACAAAGCCAGCTGCGCGATCATCCGGGTCGGCGGCATCAACGCCGTACCTGATACCGAACACGGGCCGCTGGGCGGCCTCCCGAATCGCGGTTCCAAGCGCCGCGCCCGATGCAGCCCAGGCCGAGACGGCGTCCCAGTGATCCATGCCTGGCCAGATGGCGTCCTGACGAAGCGGGCGCGGTGTGTCGGGTGGTGCCGGCAGACTCCGAAGCGCCGGGGCAATCGCCGCCCACGCCGTCTCGGAGGGAGGGGCATCGACAGAAGCATGGCTGTTCAACTGCGACGCGAGGCTCGCCGGCGAGACAGTCCCGCCATCGAGCACGCCGAGCCCACACATCACCCATGCCAGGCCTGCCTGCATCATGACCATCATCTGGCTCCTCCGACGGATTCCAAGTACGCCCCGCTGGCCTCGCCCAAAGGGTCGATCCGGGGCGTTTCCGGGGCCGTCGAGTGTAGCAGGTCGGCGGGCTCTCCGGCCACGCGCGCCGGTTGGGCAGGAGGGCCCGGGGCTATACTCCCGGCATGTCCGTCGAGTCGACCCAGCGGCGGTATTTCGACAACGCCGCAACGAGTTTCCCGAAGGCCCCTACCGTCGGTCCGGCGATGCACGCGTGGGAGTCGGGCATTCCCGCCAGCCCGGGCCGGGGGGCTTACCCGGAAGTCGATCATGCCGCCGCCGTCATGCACACCTGCCGAACACGCATCTGCCAGACGATTGGCGCGCATGATGCCAACCGTGTCATTCTGGCGCTCAATTGCACCGATGCACTGTCGCTGGCCATCGAGGGCACCGCCCGAACCGCCCGTCGCAAGGGTGAGCCGATGCACGTGGTCACGACCTGCATGGACCACAATTCAGTGCTGCGGCCGCTCCGCGATCTCGAGGCCGACGGCCTCAGGACCACCTGCGTCGCCGTCCATCCCGAGACGTTCCAGGTCGATCCTGAGGACATTGCTGCGGCCATTCGCCCGGACACCCGTCTGGTCGCCATCAATCACGGCTCCAACGTCACCGGCACCGTGCAGCCCATTGCCGCCATCAGTGATCGGTGCCAACACGCAGGCGTCCCGCTGCTGGTCGACGCGGCCCAGACACTGGGGCACCGCAGTATCAATGTCAACACACTCGGCATCGACCTCCTCGCGTTTCCAGGACACAAGGGACTCCTCGGCCCACTCGGTACCGGCGGGCTATGGATTCGCCCTGGCCTGGAGTCGACGGTCGCGCCCGTCCGACTCGGTGGTACCGGCTCCCGCAGCGAATCCGATGTGCAGCCGACCGACCTGCCCGACCGCTACGAGTCGGGCTCACACAACATGCCCGGCATCGTCGGACTTGAAGCAGCACTCGCGTGGGCCATGCAGATGGGCTGGGCCGAGCTCCATGAGCGAGACGCCCACAACACCGAGTACATGCTGGAGCGACTTCTGGCCATTGCCGGGTTGCGGCTCTTCGGTCCCCAGGATCCGGCCGATCGATGCGGCGTCTTTGCTGTCGAGCTTGAAGGACGCCCACCGGCTGAGTTGGCCTCCGCGCTGGAGGCCAGGCACGGCATACTCACAAGAGCTGGCATCCACTGCGCCCCCTACGCGCACGCGGCGATGGGCACGCTCGAGGGAGGTGGCGCCGTCCGTTTGAGCGTGGGCCCATTCACGTCACGCGACGACATGGACGCGGCCTGCCTCGCGTTAGAGCTCGAATCCAAGGCATACCTGCAAACAACGGCGGCACGCTGATGAAGCACACACGAATGATCACCGAGCGGCTCACAGCTTCGATCGATGCGATCCAATCGCTGCACCAGCAGGCGGAGACTGTTGCAACCATCCTCGACGTTCTGATCGAGCGATTGGCCGATGGTGGAACCATCTGGACAGCCGGCAACGGAGGATCCGCCGCGCAGGCCCTGCACCTCTCCGAAGAACTTGTGGGTCGGTATCGGCGGGACCGACCACCACTGGCTTCAGCCATGCTTGCGGCAGATCCAACAGCGCTCACGTGTATCGCGAACGACTTCGGCTTTGAGCACATCTTTGCCCGACCGTTGGAGGCCATGGGAACCGATCGAGACGCGCTCGTCGTGCTTTCGACCTCAGGAAGAAGTGGCAACATCATCGAGGCACTGACGGCTGCACACCGAATCGGCTGTACGAGAATCGGGCTCCTGGGCGGCGACGGTGGTCAGAGCGTCCCACTGTGCAACCACGCCATCGTCATCGACACGACCGACTCGGCCAACGTACAGGACGCCCACCAGGTGCTCATTCACCTGATATGCGAGGGTCTCGATGCATGGGCGTCCGAAACTCGGAGGAGCGAGTGATCATGCCCCATCCGGCACCCCACAGCACGGCATCGGGCCGGGCCGGCACTGCCGGCCTGATTCTCGTTCGACTGATCGTGCCACTCTGGATCGCCGCAGGCGCCGCGACGAAACTCGTCGAGCGTTCACCGTCACTTCTGCCGGAACACCTCCGCAAGTTGATCGACAGTGCAGGCATTGATCTGTACCTGGCACTTTCCGTGTTCATCACCATCGAACTCGCCGCCGTTGCCGTCATGGTGCTCATACCTCGGCTGGCGAGAGTCTCGGCGATGGTCATGCTGGGTACGTTCTGCCTGGTGCTGCTCTTTGAGATCTTCAACGGCAACCTGACCAGTTGTGGGTGCCTGGGCAGTTTTTCGCCGCCACCCTGGCTCATGCTCTCGATCGACCTTGCGCTGCTCATTGCCGTGGTCGCGTTGCCTGCGCGGCCGCTTCGCCTGGCATCGGACCGCGTCGCGTGGGCCGTGGCGACGATCATCACCGTGGTACTCGCCCTGGTGACCTTCAGTCGCGTGGGCGCCGTCTCCGGAGACATCATTGCGCCGGCTGTCGGGTCCGCCCAGGACGCAGCCGCTGCGATCACCGATCCGCAAAAGACTCCGCCTCCAGGCCGCCAACTTCCCGGGTACTACAGCCTCGAAACCTCAGATTGGCCCGGTCGGCACGTCAGTGACATCGACGTGATCTCATGGGTTCCAGGCCTGCCCGAATCCCTGGCCGGTGGCCGGCACTACGTCATCTTCTACAGCAAAACATGCGAGCACTGTCATGAACTCCTGCTGGAGTACTTCTCCTACGACCCCCCAGCACCCACCACGCTGGTCGCAATCCCTGAGTTGAAGGACGGGTTCATCGAGGATGGCCAGTTGGAGAATCCCTGCCTGGACTGCGTCGAACTGGAACTCCCGGTCGGCGTGGACTGGTTGATGACACCCCCAGTCGTCGTAGCCGTCGAAGACGGAGTCGTCCAGTGCGCGCAGGAGGCCGAGGATGCGATGATGCCCGCCTGCCTTCCCTGGCATGGATTCTGACACACCCAAATCGAGCACCCTTCATGTCCCACGCACTCGACGCCGTCCTCGCCCATCTCGACGCCACGCATGAAGACCAGATGCGCCGGCTCTTCGAGCTCCTCACGATACCGAGCATCAGTACCGACTCCGCCCACGACGACGATGTGATGGCAGCAGCTGACCTGTGCCGCCGTTACCTGCAGGAGGCAGGATTCGAGGCGACCGTGCGCCAGACCAACGGCCACCCCATGGTTGTCGGGCATGTCGAAGGCCCCGCAGATGCCCCGCACATTCTCTACTACGGTCACTACGACGTGCAGCCACCGGATCCACTGGAACTCTGGGATGCGCCACCATTCGAACCGGTCCTTCGGGATGGACGCAACGGCCCACAGATCGTGGCACGTGGTTCAGCTGACGATAAGGGCCAGCTCATGATGTTTGTCGAGGCACTTCGAGCCTGGAACGAAGTTGGCGGAGGCATACCGGTCCGCGCGACGGTGCTGCTCGAAGGAGAAGAGGAGAGCGGCAGCCCAAGTCTGGACCCATTCCTCCAGACGCATGCCGATGAACTTCGGCCGGACGTCTGCATCGTGTCCGACACGGGCATGTGGGACCCGCACACGCCTGCGATCACCACCATGCTCCGCGGCATGGTCTACCTGGACGCAACGCTGCACGGCCCCAGCCACGATCTGCACTCCGGAATGTTCGGCGGCGCAGTCGTGAACCCGCTCAATGAACTCGCCACCATTCTCGGCGGGCTGCACGACGACGCAGGACGTGTCACGGTCGATGGTTTCTACGACAACGTTGTGGAGCCGTCCGAGGCCCAGCAAGCAGAGTGGAACGATCTGGCGTTTGATGAGGCAGGCTTTCTCAGTGAGGCAGGATTGACCACGTCAACCGGCGAGCGTGGCCGAACCGTCCTCGAACGCATCTGGTCGCGACCGACCCTCGACATCAACGGCATCACCGGCGGCTACGGTGGCGAGGGCGCCAAGACCGTCATCCCAGCGGATGCGAGCGCCAAGTTCAGTTGCCGGCTCGTCCCCGGGCAGGACCCCGAGTTGATCGAGACGGCCATCCGCGGGCATCTGCAAGCCCGCCTCCCCGAAGGGTGCCGCTGGACCATCGTCTCGCACGGGTGCAATCCGGCCATCCAGGTACCAACGGAGTCGCCGTGGCTGGAAGCCGCCCAGCAGGGCCTCGAGCAGATCTGGAATCGGCGCGCCGTGCTCGTCGGATGCGGCGGATCGATTCCAGTGGTCGGATCATTCCAGTCGATTCTTGGTGCCGACTCGCTGTTGATCGGCTTTGGACTCGATGATGATCGCGTGCACTCGCCGAATGAGAAGTTCGATGTTGCCTGCTTCCAAGGTGGCGCACGATCACACGCCGCTGTCCTTGCGTCGATGGCACGCCTGAGGGCGCGTTGAGCCGACCTCTCCAACTCGTTGCGATCGCTGCTGCGATATCGACCTCGCCGGCCATCGCAGCGGACCCGACCATCGAGATTCTGCAGGCGGGCATCGCAGACGTCCTGCCACTGGGCCGCCATGCCGGCGTCGAAGTCCTGATCGACCCGGGAACCATCGAGCCGGGGACGTATCTGCTCGAGTGGGAAACCCGAACGCCCGACGGTGACACGGTGGCGCGGTCTCGTGCCGTCCCGCTGGCCGGCAACCCGGCACGCGTCTGGATCTCCGGACCGGTACCAAGAGACCCCAACCAACCGATGCGAGTCTCCCTCCGCGACGGAGAGGACCTCACGGTGTTGAGTTCGGCCGCCATGTCGGCTTCAGACCCACGATGTGTCTCGATGGGCGAAGGCGCCGCACTCATTCTGGTCGTGGGAGAGACGGGTGCGGGACTGGAAGGGTACGACACCCAGGCAGCGCTGAGTTCGGGACAGCAACCGGCCATCGACACCTTGGTACGCGTCATTCGGCCAGAGGATCTGCCCGACCACCCAGATGCGCTGGCCGCGGCATCGACCATCCTGCTCACTGGAAGCCCTGATGACATCGGCGGGGTGAAGTTGGACGCGATTCGCACATGGGTCGAATCCGGCGGGCACGTCATCGTGTCCCTGCCATCGGTCGGCGATCCGTGGGGCATTCGAGGGGACCGAGGTGCGTGGCCCGATGTGCTCGATGCCTCCGGCGAGGGGGCCGCGGCATCGCTCCGCTCACTCGCGGGCACGATCTCCCCGGATCCGCTCACGCCCCTGGATCCGGGCAAGCTTTCCATCACGGTCTTCCCGGAAGTACGTGGTCCGAACAGCCCGTGGCACACCATCGCAGCCTCGCCGGCCGGCCAGCCGCTGGCCATTGCCAAGCCGCTCGGACATGGACGCCTGACGCTGCTCGGCCTGGACGTGACCTCGCCTGCCCTGACGCGATACATCTGTGACGGCGACCCGACGGGACCGCTCCCCAGTCCCGCTCGCCTCTGGAACCCCATACTTGGCCGGGCCGACGGTCCGCTGACACCACGGCAGACTCGACTTCGAAACTTGGCGGGCGGCGGACTCCCGGACCGCACCCGGGCCACCCCGCTCCTCGACACGCTCATCGATGGGAGCATCGGGCAGACCGTGGCGGCAGGCGGCCGGGTATCTCTGGTGCTCGGGTGGCTCGTGGTATGGCTGCTGCTTGGAGGGCCAGTGCTGTGGTGGGCGCTCGGCCGACTGGACCGAACCGCGTTGGCGTGGCCCGTGTTCGGGCTCTTGGGCGCCGCAGGCGGCACGGCGGCATGGGCGATCGCTGGCGGCATGAGCCTGCAGAGCATCGATGGGAAGCACCTCACCATCGTCGATGAAGTCAGCCACTCGCCCATCCAGCGCATGCGAAGTTGGGTCGACCTCCGCATCCCGGGGACGGGCCGGCGAGACGTGGGCATCGACGGAATCGAGGCCCACCCCGCCCACATCAACACATGGGCCTCCCACGATCAGTCACAGGTCGGCTTCATGGACACCAGGCTGCTTCGCACCGCCGCCGACGCGGCCAATCAGGTGCCCATGCAGGCGAGAGCCACCTCGCAGGCATTTGCAATCGAGCGGTTCGGGTATCCCAACTCACCCGACGACGGACCTTGGCTTCGGCCCGCGTCCCCAATCACGACGATGAAAGACCGTGAGGGCTCTGTGAGCTTGACCGGGCAACTTCAGAGTGGTCTGACCTCGCCCCTTCGAGATGTCACGATCCTCTGGGTCGAGTCCCGCCGCCCATCGAAGGACGGTGCCGATGGGGACCGGAGCCCCGTCAATGCGTGGGCGTGGTCGCTCACGGAGGATCTTCAACCCGGCGGTGTCATCGACCTGTCAAGCCTTGGTCGCCCAACGCCTGACCACGATGTGTCCGATCACATCGCGTCACTCTCGGCGCGTCAACATCGATCCTTTGGTTCGGCCATGAACAGTGCCTACCGACACGATGGCATCGAACTCCTCGGCCTCTTCCACCTGATGCCGCCCCCACCGCGGCATGCCATGGATGCCGCGTCTGCTCCCGAAGTCCACAAGGTGACCAGGCACTTCGGCGCGAATCTCGATCTTGGACCTTCCTTTGGATCTCCGATGCTCCTCGTCACTGGGTTCGTCGAGGACAGCCCGCTGCCGATGCCCGTCTTTGTGGATGGTGTCGCCATCGACCCACCACGCGGCGAGACCATGCTTCGGTGGAGAACGTCGCTGCCAGACACCGACCCACGGCCCGGTCCCATGCCAAAGGTACGGTAGAGTCTCCAACACGCCATGCCGATCATCGAGACGATCAACCTCACCAGAACATACGGCGACCTGAAGGCGCTGGACAACCTCAACCTCACGGTAGAGCGTGGATCGTGTTACGGGTTCATCGGCCCGAACGGCGCGGGCAAGACGACGACCATCCGGATTCTCGCGACGCTGCTCAAACCCAGTTGGGGCGAAGCGCGCATCGACGGACTGACGGTCGGATACCAGAACGCGCTCATTCGGCCAATCATCGGGTACGTCCCCGACTTCATTGGCACCTATGACGACATGTTCGTCTCGGAGTACCTGGAGTTTTTCGCCGCGTGCTACGGCATTCACGGTTCACACAGGCGGTCAGTCGTTTCCGATGCGCTCGAACTGACCGACCTGACACACAAATCCGACATGCAAGTCGAAGGATTGAGCCGGGGCATGAGTCAGCGACTCTCCATTGCCCGCGTACTCCTTCATGATCCGGCAGTCCTGCTTATGGACGAACCTGCGGCCGGACTCGACCCACGCGCTCGCGTCGAGATTCGAGAACTGCTCAAAGAACTGCGGCGCATCGGCAAGACGATTCTCATCTCCTCGCACATTCTCAGTGAACTCGCCGAACTCTGCGACAGTGTCGGCATCATCGAACACGGCAAGCTGTGTTTCTCTGGCCCCATGGACGAAGCATTGCGTGTGGCCGAGTCAGGCGTCTGCTACGAGGTCATCGTGTCAGCTCGTCCTGAGGAGGCCGGGCGATTGCTTGCGGCCCTCCCGGG